>NZ_JBSFYR010000006.1:0-159588 GCF_053599875.1 Streptomyces sp. NPDC005151
GCCCAGGACGAGAAAGCGGAGGACCAGTGCGCCCAAGACCGTTCGGGGCGTGCCAGCGAGACAGGACTCACTCCTGCTCACTGTTCAGGAACGGTACGGAGAGCGCAGTGATGCTGATCGGCGCGATGGCTCAGGACGGCACGCTGGTCGCTCAGCAGCGGGTCGCGGACAAGAGCAACGAGATCCCGGCCCTGGCCCGCTGCTCAGCGTCCTGGACCTGCGGGGTGTGGTGGTCACGGCCGATGCCCTGCATACCCAGGCGGAGACCGCGAAGGTGCTGGTGGGGGAGATGGGCGCGCACTTCGTTCTCACCGTGAAGCGGAACCAGCTGACCTTGTGGGAGGCGTGCCGCTCGATCCCGTGGAAGGAGGTGACGGCCGTGCACAAGGAGAGCGAGCGCGGGCACAGCCGGCTGGAGACTCCGGTGACCAAGGCGGTGACCTGGGGCGATCTGGCCTTCCCTTATGTGCGGCAGGTCGCCCGGGTCGTCCGGCACCGCACGGTGGAGGCGTCGGGGAAGCGGACCCGCGAGATCGTCTACCTGATCACCGACCTCACCTCGCGGCGGGCGGCTCCCGAGACCTTCGCGCGGTACGCGAGGGGCCACTGGGGAGTGGAAAACAAGATCCACTATGTGCGGGATGTGACCTTCGGCGAGGACGCCGCGCGGATCCGCACTGGCCACGGCCCGCAAAACATCTCCACGTTGAGATCGATCGCCATCAATTTCCTTTGCTGGACCGGCAGTTCCATCGCCGACGCGCAACGGCGCCTCGGACTGGCACCGCACAAGGCCCCGCTCGACCTCTTCGGAGTACCCGCTGACCAGCAGGTTTCCTCATGAATGCGACTTTGCGGCAGCCCTGGTTCGGCCCCGCAGGCAGACGTTCGCCCAGTCGTGTCCGGTTCTGTGGGCGACTCAACTGCCTTGTGATGAAAAGTAATGGAGATGGCAGGGAAAACCATCAGTATCCCATGTCGCGAGGAAAACTCCTTGGAAATCTCCCGAGTAGAAGATCTTTAAGAAGTGATTGGCCGAGAAATTGTGTCGTGCTATGGTCGACAGGCCGTGGGTCGCTGCATATGCCCGCTATGACCAGAAAGGTGTAGACCCTCATCTGCAGGTGTTGACATCCGGTCAATAGCACGCTGAGTAACAGGCGACCGCACGAGGTGTTCCGGTTCCCATGGCCGCACGGTATACGGGGGGGAAGTCATGGCAGACGATGGCATACCTTGAATCGCTCCGATGCTGATCATGCGTCCGCGCCAACAATTGATGGACTTCACGTTTGAAGTCGGAAAAACCGCACCGCTCTTGGTGCCCTGCGGTTGATCCAATTCGACATGTTCTCTTCAGTTGCATGAGTGTGATCGGGGTGTGGCTATGTCAACGAGACCGACAATTGGGAACCGAAGACCAGATGCAATATCTGATGCCGCAATCAGTGGGCGGATTCCGGGGCCGCTGAACGAAGACGCCCGGAGGCAAATATTGCTGGATATTCTCGGGGCTGATATCAGCCCCGAGCTGATCGACTTTGCGGCGGGTGCCGGCGGAGATCCTCACTTGCTCGCCGAGCTCGCGTTCGGGCTCGCCGAGGAAGGGGTCGTTGAGGAGTGCAATGGCGCGGTGCGGCTCACCGTACGGCAGATTCCGCGTCGTGTGCTGACTGCTGTGAGTGGTCAGTTGAGCGAGCTGAGCGCGGCCTGCCAGCAGTTCCTCAAGGTCGCAGCGGTGTTGGGCAGGTCCTTCATGCTGGAGGATGTGTCCAGAATGCTGGATCGGTCCTCGGCCAGCTTGCTCGCGCCCCTGGACGAGGCGCTGCTCTCCGGATTCGTCATCGAGGCCGAGCACCAACTCGCGTTCCAGAGTGAGTTCCTTTTTCGGGGGGTCGTCGAGTCCATCCCCGCTCCTGCGCGTGGCGCGTTGCGGCGTGAGGCGATAGGGCTCCCCGGAAAGCGTATCCAGGAAAGCGATGAGCACTTCGGGGTGACTGGGCGTCCGGCTGAGCCGTGCTATGCGGTCGAAGAGGGAGCTGGTGGCCAGTACTCCAGGGCGTACCATCTGATCATGAACGGACATGCAGCAGCCGGCATACATGTCGCGGAAAGTGTTCTCACGAGTCCGGGGATTTCGCAGACGGCGCGGCTGGATGCGGAAGCATCAGCGATCCTGGGATACTTCCTGCTCGGCGAAGAAAAAGCCGTCAAGCTCTCCGAGCGAATTCTGCGGGAGCGCGGTACTCGGTCGGGTGATATCGCCGCGTTGATGGCGCTGACTACTCTCTCCAATGTGCACTGGCGGGCCGGAGAGCTGTCCGAGGGTCTCAGCCTTGGCCGTACCGCGGTGCAATACAGCGACGATGTCGATCCCGTATGGCGTCTGCATTTCCAGCTTGCGCTGGCGGGAAAGCTCGCAAGCCTTCGCGAATTCAACAAGGCGGAATCGTTGATCGATGACGTGGACGCCGGCCTGCGAGGACTGCTCACACCGGTCTGGACGGCTGCGCCCGCGGCCATGCGGGCCCGGATATTCCTCCAGTCCGGACGTCTGGGCGATGCCCGCCGGGAGGCGGAGGCAGCGATTGTCGCGTTGGAGCGGGAAGCTGTTCCCATGTTCCGCCCACTGGCGTCCTCCGTGCTCGGCACCATCTCTGTGTATCTGGGGGACCTACCCGCAGCGATCGAGCACGTGCAGCGGATGCACACTGACCTGGCGAGCAGTCAGGCGGTGCTGGAGTCCGCACAGTACGCCTGGACGGACATACTCATCGCGGCCAAGAAGGACGGACCTCGGGCGGCTTTCGAGCTGCTGTCCGACAAGTACGGTCGCCTCCCGACGCAGCGGTCTCTCTACATCGAGGATCCGAGTTCTGCCGCCTTTCTGGTCCGCCTGGCACGCGACGTCGGTGACAGCAACCTCCAGCGCAGCGTCCTCGACACTGTGGACGGTCTTGTGGGCGACAACCCCGGTATTTCGATCGTGGGCCTCACAGCCATGCATGCCAACGCGTTGGCCAACAGCGACCCGGCTGCCCTGGCACACATCGTCGTTGAGTCGCCGGACCCCGTCTCCGTGGCCCTGGCGACAGAGGAACTCGCCAAGCTGTATACGGCCCAAGTTCCGGCACGGTGGCGGCAGGCGATTTCACCGCCATCCGCGGACGCCTTCTCACTGCAGAATGTCACCTGCTGGTCGCGCCTCTCCGAGATGGAGCGGCGAATCTCCTATCTGGTGAGTGTGGGACTGACGAATCGCCAGATCGCCAGACGCGTGCACTTATCGGCGCATACGGTGAACTACCACCTCCGCAAGATCTATCGGAAGATGGGGATCAACACGCGCGTCGAACTGGCGCGCCAGGCGGCGACCTATTCGAGTAAAGCCGCCGTCTACGCGATGGAAGGCGAGGAGAAGAACGCCATCTGATCGGCAGTGCTGGATGTCATGCTCATGATTAAGCGTGTTCCGCCCGCGCACCGCGAGCGGGCGGCGGTGGGTGTGATGGGCGAGGTCCTTGGTCGGCCGGGTCGAGACACAGGCGTCTCGCCCGGCTGTCGGGGGCTCGTCGGTTCCCTCTCAGGACACGCTCGACCCTTTTCGCACCGCGCCGCGGCCGGATCAGCCTGTGGATCCGAACTGGCGTGCGCCGACCGGCACCGGCGAGGGGGCCTCGTGCGCGAAGAAGTGCCTGGTCAGCTCGACGCGACTGTTGATGTCGAGCTTCGAGAACACCCGCCGGAGGTGGCTGTCGACGGTGTGGGGCGACAGGAACAGGACGCTTGCCGCTTCACGGTTGGTCCTGCCGTCGACGATCGCTCGTACAACGCGCAGCTCCGCACTCGTGAGGCTCTCCCAGCCCGACTTGGGTCGGCCGACGACGAGTCGGCGCACGTGGTGCACGCCGAGACGACGCAGCTTCTTCTGCACGCGTGCCGTGTCGCGCGTCGCCCCGCAGTCCAGATAGAGGTCCAGGGCGGACTCGAGGAGCTGGACCGCTCGGCTCTTGTCCCCCATGCCCTGGTCCACCCGCGCCGCGTCCTCCAGTGCGTTGCCCGCCGCCAGAGGACGTCCGGCGAGCCGGTGGAGCTCCGCGGCGCGATGCAGTGCGGTCGCATCGCCGCACAGAACGCCCTCCGCGTGTTCGGCTCCGCCCCTCAACGACTGCACGCCCGGGTTGCGCTCGGCGACGTGCCGGGCGAACGCGGCTGCCTGCTCGGCTTCCGCGCCGAGTCCCGCCTGCTTGGCCTGGCGAATGAGCGTCGCGGCCGCCGTCGGAGCCTCGGAGAAGAGCAGCGGGTCGGGTGAGGTCGGCGCCTCGACGTTGATCAGTGTCCGGACCATCATCGCCGGACGCCCACTGGCCGCGTGGAACTGCGCGAGCGCCCAGTCCAGGCGGGTCCTGTCGGCTGCCGCATCACCGGGCACCAGTCGTTCGGCCATGCGCAGCTGCTCGCTGGCGGTGGCAAGATCGTCACATTGCGTACTGATGCGGGCCAGCACCAGGCGTGCGGGTACCGAGTGCTCGGGCGCCGACCGCTCCGCGAGGCGGAGCGCGCTCTCGGCTTCGGCACGGGCTTCCTCGAGCCGGCCTGTCGCCGCCAGTAGTTCGGCTCGGTGTCCGTGCCACAGGGACTCAGGCCAGGTCTCGCCGAGCCTGTCCGCCTCCTCTTTGACGGCGGTGAGGACGGCCGCCGTTGCATCGAACTGATCGACCGCGACGAGGGCCCGGGCCAGCCATGTCCACAACGGGCGTTCGTACCCGTCGGAGTGAGGCAGAGCTGCCGGCTGCCCACGCCACGGTGCCGCCACCGCGCCTGGTTCGCCGCTCACGCGTTCCGCGGTCTCCGCGGTGTCCGCGACTGCCCGGCTCAGCTTGGCGCGGTCCAGCTCGCAGATATCCTGCCGGGCCAGCGCTCGACGCAGCAGCTGGGCGGACAAGTCGTGGCAGTCGGCGTCCCGCAGCCCTTGCCCCAGCTCCAGCACGAGCTGCGTCTCGGCCGCCGCGTCGAGGCCGGGGCGCACGGCGGTGTCCACGAGACGGGAGGCTTCGGCATCCCGCCCCACCGCGACGAGTAGGCGCAGTACACGCGCCAGCGCTCCCGGTGTGTTCTCGCAGTGACGCGCCAGTGCCGAGACGGCCCGGGCCGCCATGGCGTCGTCCCTGTGTCTCGGCGATGACGGTTGCGGTGGCGTGGCGGGTGTAACGACCGACGGGACAGGGCCCGGCCGATCGGGGCGGAAGTCCGCCGCGCCGGTCTGGGAGGGCCGCACGGCGGGAGCGGGCGCGGCGGCAGGCCTGGCGGACTCACTGTCCGAGGGCGCGGCATACCGAAGCGCTTCAGCGATCACCTCGTGGGTGAACGCCAACTCCGGGCCCTCCCTTCGTACCAAGCCCACCTGCACCGCCTCCTCGACAGCGGTGGACAGACCGGCGGTCGGCTCGCCGAGCAGATCTGCCACCTGCTCGACCGTGAACGGACGGCCGGACCGCCCGCTGTGTTCGAGGAGCCGTCGAACCCCGGGCGACATACCATCCAGCAGCCTGCCGATCGCCGTACGGAGTCCGGCGGGTACACGTTCGGTCAGCACCGAGGCCGTGCCGTCCAGGACGACGACCTGTCCGGCTTTCATGAGCGCGCGGAAGACGTTCTTCACCAACCAGGGGTTGCCTTCGCAGCGAGCCGCCCAGCGGAGCACCGATGAGTCCGGTTTGGCGCCGAGGATGCCGGTACACAGCTCGGCCACCGCCTCATCGTCGAGCGCCCCCACGTGGAGCCGAACGGCGGCGTGGTCGATCAGCCAGTCGAGGGCGTGCTGGGCGAGCATCGACGAGGGAACCGGCCGGCGGGCGAGCAGCCAGAGCACCGGAGACGAAGCGAGCGACCGAACAAGCTCCCGCAGGGCCAGTGCGCTGACATCGTCGATCCGATGGACGTCGTCCAGCACGATCACAAGAGGGTGCCTGCGCGCCGCGTCTTCGACCAGCTCACCGATCCGGTCCATGAGCCAGAAGGGATTGCTGCCCGGGCGCACCAGATCGTCGAGTCCGGCCGCACCGGGCAGCGCCCGCCGTAAGAAGTTGATCAGCAGGTGCATGGGGGTCGGCTGATCGATGCCGCCTGTCCGCCCCACGACCGCCGTCAGGCCGCGCTCGGCCGCCTCCAGGGCCGCGGCCTGCAACAGCTGAGACTTGCCCACGCCGAACGGGCCCTCGAAGATGACGCAGCTCCCGGACCCCTGCGCGGTGGCGTCCAAATGGGAGCCCAACGCAGCCAGGATGTGCTCACGCCCTGCCAATGGATTCATGATTCCCCCCCGTGTTGCTCTGAAGAGCCGTCCAAGCAGCGTTCCGTCAGGCGCAACGCGGTGTGCAACTGTCCGGACTGGCCAGTTGAACACCCGGCGTTCACCAGTGATCAATTCGAGCGATCAGCGTGGCCTGTTCAGTTATACGGGATGCCCGCCGGTGTGGCGGGAATACCTGGTTACATTCGAACTACTCACCCGAGTAGTGGGCAGCGCGGACGTTTTGTCATTACCGTTCGTGTCGTTCCGATTCGCTGGTGAGCAGGGCAACGACTTTGACGCGCTGTTCCCGAGATCGCCTTGTTTTCCTGCGGGATGACGTGCATTCGGAATGGGCCGGGAACCGCTCCGCGCTCGACGTGACTGAACTCAGCGAATTCACGGGAGTCCGAGATGCATGAGTGTGAGAGTGACCGTCGCCTCGACCGGGAGATGAAAGCATGACCGTCAGTTATCTCGGAGCAGCCGTGGACCCGGCAGCCATCGATGCCGCGATCAGTGACTTTTTCGCGGAACGCCGAGCCGAGGCCGCTTCGCTCGGTGAGGACTTCGCGGCGACCGTCGCCGAGTTGGAGAACTACATCCTGCGCGGCGGCAAGCGTATCCGGCCGACCTTCGCCTGGCTGGGCTGGATCGGTGCCGGCGGCGACCCGGGCGACCCGGTCGCCTCGGCGGTGTTGCGCGCCTGCGCGGGATTCGAGCTGCTGCACGCGTCGGGGCTGATCCACGACGACATCATCGACGCGTCCCAGACCCGTCGCGGCCATCCCGCCGCACATGTGGTCTTCGCCGAGCGGCATCGGATGCGGCGCTTCTCCGGTGACCCGGGCGCTTTCGGCGTGGGAGCCGCCATCCTGGTCGGGGACCTGGCCCTGGTGTGGTCCGACGTCATGGTGCGCGCGTCCGGGCTGCCGGCGGATGCGCAGACCCGGCTCGGACCGGTGTGGTCCGCGGTGCGCTACGAGGTGATGTACGGTCAGCTGCTCGACCTGATCAGCCAGGCGAGCGACGAGGAGGACGTCCACGCGGCGCTGCTGGTCGACCAGTACAAGACGGCCTCGTACACGGTGGAGCGACCCCTGCAGTTCGGCGCCGCGATCGCCGGCGCCGACGTCGGCCTCGTCGCGGCCTACCGGGCGTTCGGCGCCGACATCGGCATCGCCTTTCAGCTGCGGGACGACCTGCTGGGCGTGTTCGGCGACCCGGCGGTGACGGGCAAGCCGTCGGGAGACGACCTGCGCGAGGGCAAGCGGACAGTGCTGCTCGCGACAGCGCTGAAGCGCGCGGACGAACGCGATCCGCAGGCGGCGGCGTTCCTCAGGGCGACGATCGGCACCGACCTCACCGACGACGACCTCGCCCGGGTCCGCGCCGTCCTCACCGACGTCGGCGCCGTGGATCACATCGAACGGGAGATCGCGCGCCGCGCCGACCGGGCCATTGCCGTGCTGGAGGCGAGCAGCGCCACCGGTCCCGCAAAGCAACAGCTCGCCGAGATGGCGATCAAGGCGACGCAGCGGGGCCACTGATGGCAGCGACACATCCGCGCACCGTCACCGACCGCACGGATCTCGCGGGTGAGCCGGACGCCGAGCACCGGCGCACCGGTGTCGGACGTGCCCACGGCAAGGCCATCCTGCTCGGCGAACACGCCGTCGTGTACGGCGCTCCGGCACTGGCGATTCCGGTTCCGCAGCTGACGGTCACCGCGAACGCGACGCGGCGCCCAGGGTCGGGTGACGGCGCGGACCAGGTCACCTTCGCGCTGGCAGGACCGGGGTTCACGTCGGAGATACCGTCGTCCTCGAGCGGACTGCAGCGCCTGGTGGCGGAGTTCAAAGAATGGGCCGGCGTCGTCGACGGCTTGTGTGCGGACGTGCTCATCGACTGCGCGATCCCGCAGGGCCGTGGGCTCGGCTCCAGCGCCGCCTGCGCCCGGGCGGCGGTGCTGGCGCTCGCGGATCTCCTCGGCCGCCGCCTCGACGCCAGGGCGGCGTTCGATCTCGTACAGGCTTCCGAGGAGGTGGCGCACGGCAGGGCGAGCGGTATCGACGCGATCGCCACCGGTGCGACCTCCCCCCTGCTGTTCCGCTCCGGCACTGCCCGGGAGCTGCCTCTTCCGATGCCGGGGGACGGCTCCTCGCACACCCGGGAGCGGACCGAGGGCCGCGCCGACGCCGGCCGGCCTCCCGGTTCCGACGGACTGTTCGTCATTGCGGACAGCGGAGCGAGCGGCGGCACCAGGGAGGCGGTGGAGCTGCTGCGGCACAGGTTCGAGCGCGAACCGGAGACGCGGGAGGCGTTCGTCGGCCAGGTGTCGGACCTGACGGACGCGGCCGTGCGGGACCTCGCTCGCGGCCGGTGGAGCGACTTCGGCGCGCGGATGACCGAGAACCACCGGCTGCTCCGCGAGATCGGGATCAGCACGGACCGAATCGACGCCCTGGTCGAAGCCGCGCTCGCCGCCGGCAGCCTGGGCGCCAAGATCAGCGGCGGCGGCCTGGGCGGCTGCATGATCGCGCTGGCCGACGAGCCCGGCCAGGCCGAGGCGGTCGTGAGCGGTCTCCAAGAAGCCGGGGCCGACCGGACCTGGATCGTGCCGGCAGGAAGGTATGCGCACCATGCGGACTGACCACCAGGTGGAGCCGGCCGAGGCGGCCGTCAGCGCACTGGGCCACGGCGCGACGGCCGTGGCCCATCCGAACATCGCGCTGATCAAGTACTGGGGCAAGCGCGACGAGCGGCTCATGATTCCGTACGTCGACAGCCTGTCGATGACCCTGGACGTCTTCCCGACGACCACCACCGTCCGGTTGGACCCCGAGGCGTCGGCCGACAGCGTCACGTTCGACGGCTCGCCCGCGGAGGGCGAGGCGCGGCGGCGCGTCATCGACTTCCTGGAGCTGCTGCGGGAGAGGTCCGGGCGCTCCGAGCCGGCCACCGTCGTCACCCGCAACTCCGTCCCCACCGGGGCGGGTCTGGCGTCCTCGGCGAGCGGATTCGCCGCCCTGGCCCTGGCCGGCGCCGCCGCATACGGACTCGATCTCGATCGCACCGCGCTGTCGCGGCTGGCCCGCCGAGGGTCCGCGTCGGCCTCCCGGTCGATCTTCAGCGGCTTCGCGATCTGCCATGCGGGCCGGGGCGCCGGCGCGGCCGCGGACCTCGGCTCCTACGCGGAGCCGGTACCGGCCCCGGATTTCGACCCGGCGCTGGTGATCGCGCTGGTCGACGCGGGTGCCAAGGCCGTGTCCAGCCGGGCGGCCATGCGGCGGACCGTCGACACCTCGCCGCTCTACCAGGCGTGGGCGACCTCCAGCAAGGCCGATCTGGCCGAGCTGCGGGCAGCGTTGCGGCGGGGCGATCTCGACGCGGTGGGGGAGATCGCCGAGCGGAACGCCCTCGGCATGCACGCGACGATGCTGGCCGCGCGACCGGCGGTGCGCTATCTGTCGCCGCCCACGGTGGCCGTGCTCGACGGCGTGCTGCGGCTGCGTGCGGACGGCGTCTCGGCCTACGCGACCATGGACGCCGGACCCAACGTCAAGGTGCTCTGCCACCGTGCGGACGCCGCCCGGGTGGCCGATGCGGCGCGTGACGCCGCACCCGGCTGCTCGGTGGTCATCGCGCGGCGCGGACCGGGCGCCTGGCTGCAGACGGGGGCCGAGCGGTGACCGTCGGCCGGGCGATCACCCGGCAGGCCCCGGGCAAGCTGTTCGTCGTCGGCGAGTACGCGGTGCTGGAGCCGGGCCACCCGGCGATCCTGGTGGCGGTCGACCGCCACGTCAGCGTCACCGTGTCGGCAGCCGACGGGGCCGAGGTCGTGATCGAGTCCGACCTCAGCCCGCAAGGAGCGCGCCTGCGGCGCGGTGACGGCGGGCTCGACGCCGACGACGAGCCGCGGGCACTGAACCGCCTCGGCCATGTGGTGTCGGCGATCGACGTGGTCGACGGGCTGCTGGCCGAGCGCGGACGGCGCGCGCCGTCGATCCGCGTCTCGATCACGAGCCGCCTGCACCGCGACGGGACCAAGTTCGGCCTGGGGTCGAGCGGCGCGGTGACGGTCGCCACGGTGACCGCCGTGGCCGCGTACTACGGCATGGAACTGTCACCCGATGCCCGGTTCCGGCTCGCGCTGCTGGCCACGGCGCGGCGCGACCCCCGCTCCTCCGGCGGCGATCTCGCCGCGAGCGTCTGGGGCGGCTGGGTCGCCTACCAGGCGCCCGACCGGGCAGCCGTGCTCGCCATGGCGCGGCGCGGGGGCATCGAGCAGACCCTCCGGGCGCCGTGGCCGGGTTTCGCGCTGCGCCGGCTGCCGCCGCCCCGCGGACTCGCGCTGGAGGTGGGCTGGACGGGAGAACCGGCCAGCACCTCCTCGTTGGCAGGACGCCTGGAGACGGGGGAGTGGCGGGGCAGCGTGGCACAGCGGGACTTCGTCGAGCGCAGCGACGCCTGCGTGCATGCCTCGATCCGCGCGCTCGAACGGGGAGACGACGACGAGCTGCTGCACCGGATCCGCGGTGCCCGCCGGATGCTCGCCGATCTGGACGACGCGGTTCGTCTCGGCATTTTCACCACCAGGCTGACGGCGCTGTGCGACGCCGCCGAGGCCGTCGGCGGCGCCGCAAAGCCCTCGGGCGCCGGGGGCGGCGACTGCGGCATCGCGTTCCTGGACGCCGCGGCGGCACGGAAGGTGTCGCGACTGCGGAAGCGGTGGGCCGCCGCCGGGGTGCTCCCCATGCCGATTCACATCCAGCCGACGAAAGGGAGCGCAGCATGATCGCTGAGCGTAAGGACGACCACGTCCGGTTCGCCACCGAGCAGCATCGCCAACGCAGCGGGCACAACCAGTTCGACGACGTGTCCTTCGTGCATCATGCGCTGTCCGGTATCGATAGCTCCGACGTCTCGCTGGCCACCCGGTTCGGTGGCATCGAATGGCAAGTTCCGCTGTACATCAACGCGATGACCGGCGGCAGCCCCAAGACCGGCGTCATCAACCGCGATCTGGCGATCGCCGCCCGCGAGACCGGTGTTTCCATCGCGACGGGGTCCATGAGCCCGTACTTCGCCGACGAATCTGTGGCGGACACCTTCAGCGTGATGCGCAAGGAGAACCCGGAGGGATTCATCCTGGCGAACGTCAACGCCAACGCCACGGTCGAGAAGGCACGGAGGGCCGTCGACCTGCTGCAGGCCGATGCTCTGCAGATCCACGTCAACGTGATCCAGGAAACGGTGATGCCGGAGGGCGACCGGTCGTTCGCCTCCTGGGGCCCGCGGATCGAGGAGATCGCGGCCGGCGTCGACGTCCCGCTGATCGTGAAGGAGGTCGGCTTCGGGCTCAGCCGCGAAACCCTGTTGCAGCTCCAGGAGATGGGCGTGCGGGTGGCCGATGTCTCCGGCAGCGGCGGCACGGACTTCGCACGTATCGAGAACGACCGGCGTGATCAGCCCGACTACTCGTACCTCAACGGCTGGGGACAGTCCACTCCGGCCTGCCTGCTGGACGCCCAGGGCGTCGGTCTCCCGGTGCTGGCCTCCGGCGGTGTCCGCCATCCGCTCGACGTCGTGCGCGCACTGGCGCTCGGCGCTTCCGCCGCCGGGGCGTCCGGCCTGTTCCTCAAGACCGTGCTCGACGGCGGTGCGCCGGCACTGATCTCGCTGCTCTCCTCGTGGACCGATCAGGTCACAGCCGTGATGACCGCGCTGGGCGCGCGGACCCCCGCCGACCTGACCCGCTGCGACGTGCTCGTCCATGGCGACCTGCGCGCGTTCTGCGCCGACCGGGGGATCGAGACCCGGTGGCTGGCCACCCGCTCCCGGTCTTGCCGGGCCAGCTCCTACAGCACCAACTCCTATAGCACGAAACACGAGACGATTGGAGGCACTCGATGACCGACGCCACAGCGGTTGCCGGCGTTCCCATGAAATGGGTGGGTCCCCTGCGTATATCGGGGAACGTGGCCGAGCTCGAGACGGAGGTGCCGCTCGCCACCTACGAGTCACCGCTGTGGCCCTCCGTCGGCCGGGGCGCGAGGCTCTCCACCATGGTCGAGCAGGGCATCGTCACCACCCTGGTTGACGACCGGATGACGCGCTCGGTGTTCGTCAGGGCCCAGGACGCGCAGACCGCGCACATGGCCGCCCTGGAGGTCGACGCGCGCCTCGATGAACTTCGTGAGATCGTGCGCACCTGCGGCCGATTCGTCGAACTCATCGGGTTCCACCATGAGATCGCGGCCAACCTGCTGTTTCTCCGCTTCGAGTTCACCACTGGCGACGCGTCCGGGCACAATATGGCGACGCTGGCCGCCGATGCGCTCCTCACCCACATCCTGAAAGCCATTCCGGGAATCACCTACGGGTCGATCTCGGGGAACTACTGCACGGACAAGAAGGCGACCGCGATCAACGGCATCCTCGGCCGCGGCAAGAAGGTCATCGCCGAACTCCTCCTGCCACGTGACATCGTCCACAGGTCGCTGCGCACATCGGCCACTGCGATAGCCGACCTGAACGTCGGCAAGAACCTGATCGGCACCCTTCTCGCCGGCGGAATTCGCTCAGCCAATGCGCATTACGCGAACATGCTGCTCGGTTTCTATCTGGCGACGGGCCAGGACGCGGCGAACATCGTGGAGGGTTCCCAGGGTGTGACCGTGGCCGAGGACCGGGACGGCGACCTCTACTTCTCCTGCACCCTGCCCAACCTGATCGTGGGAACGGTCGGCAATGGAAAGGGCCTCGACTTCGTCGAGGAGAACCTGGAGCGGCTCGGCTGCCGCGCGGTGCGCGAACCCGGCGACAACGCGCGCCGGCTCGCGGTCATCGCGGCCGCGACGGTGCTGTGCGGCGAACTCTCCCTCATGGCGGCGCAGACAAACCCGGGCGAGCTCATGCGGGCGCACGTTCGACTGGAACGCAAAAACGCGACAACCACGATCGGAGGCTAGTGATGCCCGGGGATGTCACCATCGGAATCCACGATCTGTCCCTCGCCACGACGCAGTACGTCCTGACGCACGAGACGCTGGCTGCCCAGAACGGCGCCAACGTCGCCAAGTACCACCGGGGCATCGGCCAGCGCTCGATGAGCGTGCCGGCCGCTGACGAGGACATCGTGACGATGGCCGCCGACGCAGCCGCCCCCGTCGTCGCCCGGCATGGCGCCGACCGGATCCGGACGGTCGTCTTCGCGACGGAGACATCCGTCGACCAGTCGAAGGCGGCCGGGGTCTACGTCCACTCGCTGCTGGGGCTGCCTTCTGCCGCCCGGGTCGTGGAGCTCAAGCAGGCCTGCTACAGCGGGACGGCGGCCTTGCAGTTCGCCATCGGCCTCGTTCACCGTGACCCGTCGGAACAGGTCCTTGTGATCGCCAGCGATGTCTCGAGGTATGAACTGGGCACGGCAGGTGAAGCGACTCAGGGCGCGGCCGCGGTGGCCATGCTGGTCGGCGCGGATCCCGCACTGGTGCGTATCGAGGAGCGGTCGGGGATGTTCACCGCCGACATCATGGACTTCTGGCGGCCGAACTATCTCACCACCGCCCTGGTCGACGGGCGTGAGTCCATCTCCGCGTACCTGCAGTCGGTGGAAGGTGCGTGGAAGGACTACACCGAGCGCGGCGGCCGAGCGCTCGACGAGTTCAGCGCGTTCTGCTATCACCAGCCGTTCACGAAGATGGCCTACAAGGCGCACCAGCACCTGCTTCAGCACTGTGGGCACGCCGACGACGAGGGCGAGATCACCCGCGTCATAGGGCACACGACGGCCTACAACGCCGAGATCGGCAACAGCTACACCGCGGCGATGTACGTCGGGCTGGCCGCGCTGCTCGACCACGCCGACGACCTGACCGGCCGGACCATCGGCTTCCTCAGCTACGGGTCCGGCAGTGTCGCCGAGTTCTTCGCCGGCACCGTCGTCCCGGGATACCGCGCGCAGCTGCGCTCCGACGCGCACCGCGAGGCGATCAGCCGGCGCGAGGAGATCGGCTACGCCAGGTACCGCGAACTCCACGAGCGGTCCTTCCCGGTCGACGGCGGAGACCATCCCGTGCCGAGTGAGACCACCGGGCCGTACCGGCTCGTCGGACTCTCCGGCCACAAGCGCATTTACGCGACGCGATAAGGCCACCGTCGCACCCATCAGCTGCCTGTGTGCATGCAAGTGCATGCCTCTATTGCTTGGAGGGCACATGTCCGGGAATTCTGAGGCGGCAGAAATCTATTCGGCCGTCACGGAAACAGCCAGAAAGATGGGAATAGTCCCCTCGCGCGACAAGGTCTGGCCCATCCTGTCCGCGTACGGGGACGCGTTCACGCACGCCATGCCACTGGCTTTCAGGTCGGCGACCGACGCGCAGCACGTGGGCGATCTCGACTGCCGCTTCGTCACGCATCCAAAGGACCGGAACCCATATCCCCTGGCCCTGTCGAAAGGGCTCACCCCGAAGACGAGCCACCCCGTCGGCACCTTGCTCTCGGACATCGAGGAGCGATTTCCGATCGACGGGTACGGTATCGACTTCGGAGTGGTGAGCGGCTTCACGAAGGTCTATGCGGGCTTCGCGCCGGAGGACCTGCAGAAGCTGTCGAAGCTCGTTGAGATCCCGGCCATGCCGCGCAGCCTTGCCGGCAATGTCGACTTCTTCGTCCGTCATGGCCTGGACGACAAAATCGCCTTTGTCGCGCTCGACTACCTGCACAGAACGGTGAACGTGTACTTCAACGACGTGCCCCCCGCATGTTTTGAAGCCGAGGGCATCCGGTCGATGCTCCGTGAGATCGGACTGCCGGAGCCGAGTGAGCAGATGCTCGGGCTCGGCAGACAGGCGTTCGGGCTGTACATCACCCTGAGCTGGGACTCTCCGGGGATCGAGCGGTTCTGCTTCGGCGTGACGACCACGGATCTGTCGAGCCTTTCCGTCCCCATCGACCCACAGCTCGAGAAATTCGCGCAGAGCGTTCCCTACGGTGGCGCCGGTCGTAAGTTCGTCCACGGCGTCGCGGCGACAGCCGAAGGGGAGTACTACAAACTCGAGACACACTACAAATGGAACCCCGGGACTGTGGCCTTCATCTGAGCCGACGCCGGTCCCGGTTCTCGTCCTGTTGCCGAGCCACTCGTCCGTGAAGTTCGGCACCGCCGGCCACCCATAATTCGCGCAGCTCCTGGCCCTTTCGTGTCCACCGGCAAGGAATCTGCGGCCGGCTGACCCATGCCCTGAGACGGCCGGCGAACAGGCGGTCACGTCATACGACGGAATGCCGAGGGTGTGGTCTTTCTGCTTGCCGCGGGCACACGGTGCCGTTCTCGAGTCCACCACCGACCACCAGGAATCCAGATAGGAGTGCGCCATGAAACCAGTGAATGAAGCGCATAGGGCCCTCATTCCGTGGCCCGTAGGAGTCGACCCGGAACACCTGCGCGAGGCCACCTCCCGGTTGGTCACGTATGTCAGCAGCCAGGTTGACGATGAGGGTGCGATACGCGGGGAATGCCGGAGCCGGGTGCTGGAGTCCGCGCTCGCGCTGACGCTGATGACGCGCACCGGTGCGGCCTTACCCGCTCGGGATCGCGTGCTCGTCTTCCTCCAGGGGCACCTCGGGTCCTCCCAGGAGTTCGACCGGGTCATCGCCACGCTGGCGGTCGGACGGGCCACCGACCGGGCATCCGCCGGCGACGCCGACATCGTCGACAAGCTGACCGACGCCCTGCTCGGCGCCGCACCGGCGTTCATCTCCGCCCGCCGCCGCAGAATGCTGTACGCCGTGCTGTCGCTGCTCGGATGCCCGGTGCCGCCCGACGCTGCCCCCGCAGCTGACGAAGAGGCCTCCACGGATCCCGTGCACTCCTGGGCCGCCGTCCAGCAGGCCGCGGTCACGCTGGTCCTTGCCACCGCTACGGGGGTCAGCAATGGAGCCACGGCCGCTGCGCTGCGGACGCTGACCGCCGTACGTCCGGCGACGACGGTGTGGGAGGGGTACGTTCTGCTGCACCTGCTGTCGCTGCACGCGCTCGCCGGCGTTCCCGGGCAGGGCGAGACCGTGCGCAGCGGCCTGGAGACACTGCTGCGGTACCAGCATGACGACGGCGGCTTCCCGTTCGTGGTGGACCTGCAGCACTGGTGCACGTCAACCGCCGGAATCGCGCTCGCCGCAGCCGGTTCACCGCCGGGCGTGCTGCGGGCGATGGCAGAGGCGTTCGCCGCCCACGAGGTCGACGAGTCGCAGCGCTCCCTGTGCCTCTCCCTCTCCCGCGGTGCGCCGCTCACAGATGGCTGGTCCTTCGGCCCCCATGTGGCGCAGAACGACGTCGACTGCACTTCGTGCATCCTGGAGTTCCTGCAGGCCATCGGCCCTGTCGCCTACGGCGGCGCCGTGCAGCGCGGCGTGGACGGTCTGCTGGCCGTCCAGGGCGCCGACGGCGGGTTCCCCACGTATGTCGCCGGCGCCTCCTCCGAGCCGTGCATGACGGCTGCGGCCGTCAACGCGCTCGCCCCGCATCCCTCCACCGCACCCGCCCGGGAGCGTGCCCTGGCGTTCCTCGCCGACAGCCAGCTGCCGGACGGCGGATTCGAGCCGGGGTGGAGCCGCAGTCGCCTGCACACGATGTTCCGTGCACGTCTCGCAGCATGCACCGCGGACCCGGACGACCACCGTGCGGCCCGCATGGCCGGGCGGATCGAGCGCTCGGTGCGCGAGACACAGAACGCCGACGGCGGCTGGGGGATGCAGCCCGGCGATCCCAGCGACGACATCAGCACCGCCTACGGGCTGATCACGCTGTGTTACGGGACTGAGTCCCGGCCCGTCGGGCGCGCCATCTCCTGGCTGCTCGCACACCAGAATGCGGACGGTGGGTACGGCGGTCCGCCCGACATGGTCGGCCCCCGCCCGTTCCCGTACCACATCCCCATCCTGACCGACGCCCCCGTGCTCCTCGCGCTGGGACATGTGCGCCACCGAGTGCAGGGCACGGCGTCCCTGCTCCGGGAAGTGGCATAGCGGCGATCGCGACTCGTCGACGGGACAGAAAGCCGGCTGCCGGCGAAGCCATCGGGCTTCGCCGGCAGCCGGCTGTCGTTGGCCGAGAAGATCAGCCGCCGTTCACCTTGCGCTGAACGAACTCGTAGGCCAGGTCGCCGATCTGCGGTGCGTACTGGGACGCTGCCTCAATGGCGGGGCGGAAATTCTCACCGCCCCAGAGGCGGCTCTCGCCGCATTCTCCGGCGAACTCACTCCAACTGCTCCAGTGCAGCGCCATATCCTGGGCCGGCGTGACTCCCGGCTCAATGACGGAGGAGCCCTTGGCGACGCGGTAGGAGATGTCGGCCTTGTCGGTGCCGGTGAAACGCGGTGTCAGCTCGGCGTAGGCAAGGCACTCTGCGGCTTCCGCTGAAGGATACTCGGGGTGGTCAGATGCCTTGATGGGATGGTTGATCGGCCATGCGTCCAGGTAGGCCCGCCACTCGCCTCCTGTGATGTCATTGACGGTTCCCTCTCCGGGCCCGCCCCACGCCGTTACCTTCTTCTTCCCGTACAAGTAGCGGATCGCGCTGAACGGCCGAACTGAATCGTACTTGCGCTTGAAGTGCCAGGTGGCGATGGCGAGATCGAAGAACGCTATGTCACGAATAGTCGCGAAGCGAATCGTCTCCTCGGTGCCGAGGTTGCCCCCGACGATTACCGGCACAGCGCCGACGGGGCCGAAGGTTTCAATGTTGTTGTTGAAGAGCTCGGCGGCCACCTTCTGGCGATCATTCAGGTTTGCCGATGCCTTCAGCACCTGGTCGGCCTGGCGTTTGTAGGCCGCGTAGTTGTGGTGGTTGCTCTCCCGCGGCGGCGAGACGTCGAACTGAGCGGGACTGTCGTACGTGAACGGCTGCACCCGGCCGAAGTGCGGAGTCGCGAAATTCTGGACGGTGAAGACGCCGTTCTTTTCGAACGTATTCGGCTGCCAGCGGGACGGGTTGCGGAGGGTGTCTGCGCTGTTGACCGGCTTGTATCCGGTGTAGTCGGCGTAGGGCTGCCGGTTGTACTGACGGCCGCCTTCCGCGCCTTCCCTGTTGGTGCCGTCATGCTTTCTCGCTGCGAAGGCATTCTTGGCGGCAAGAATGCCTATACCGCTCGGCGTGGTCGGGTCCTCCGCTGTGTTGTCAGGATCGAGACCTGCTGATTCCATCATCTCGCGCCACCTGGACTTGTATTCCGGGTGGAGCGCATTCAACGACGTGAAGGCGGAGTATATGACAGCGATGTTCTTGTTGCGCGTCGTGTGTTCGGCACTCGGTCGGCGGCCGAGGTCCGAAAAGATGCCCACCGCCGTCGGGTGATACGGAGCTATGGCGTCGAACCACGGCACCTCCAGCAGGACGGTTTCGTCCCTGTTCACAGGACTGCTGCCCGTGTTGGTCTCACGTGACACCGTGTTGAACTTCGGATAGACGACCTGGGTCACGGCATTCCCGTGATCGAGGTCAAAGGCCGCCGCCTGCTGCGGGGAGGCCGTGACAGCACTGGTCAGTGACCCGGTCAGGGCTGCCGCGGTGGCGATGGCCACCGCGTACCTGAGGCGCCTGCTTTGCGGCCGCCTTGAATCCTTCACCGGAATCTTCCTTTCAGTCGACTTTTCGAGCCCTCGGAGGTCGCCGGCGGAAAGAGTGAGGTTCCTTTCGGGCACGGGAGTAGCCGCACGGTAATTTGAGCTCTGCCGCACTGAAATTAGTTGGTTCGCTTCCGCTTGGCCACTGCTCGTGTTGGTAGTCGACACTACTCACGTTGGAGGTGGAGCGGGTGTTGCTCGCCATGATGTCCGCTGGCAATAATGTGCCCTGGAAAGCTTCATCGCTTTCCAGGGCACTGTCACTGCCGCCCGGCGAATTGCCTCGAATGGCTGCGGGACGCTGCGTTCAAAGGAGCGACCCGGTCGGTGCGAGGGGCAGCCGTGCCGTGACCTCGAACCCCCCGCCCGGAGTCGGCTCGGCGTTGAAATCTCCGCCGAGCAGTTGACAGCGCTCGCGCATGCCCAGGATCCCGCGGCCGGGCTTGTCCCGCCCGCCTGTGCCCGTGCCGTTGCCGGACGGCCGACGCACGGGGGTGCCGTTGGCACCGGCGCGGCCCTGGTCGGTGACGCGGATCTCCAGATGGTCGATCCCCGGGTTCACCGCGACCGTCACCTGAGTCGGGCCGGTGTGCCGGATGATGTTGGTGATCGACTCCTGGAGAATCCGGTAGGCGGCACTGTCCACCGCGCTCGGCAACGGCGCTGCGGGCGAGTCCACTTCGAGCGTGACGTCCAGTCCGGCGGCGCGTGCCTCGGCGGTGAGGTCGTCGATCTGTTCCAGGCTGGCGTGCGGCACCGGGTCGTCGTTGTCGCCACGGAGAACGCCGAGGATGGCTCGCATCTCCTGGAGCGTCCGGGAACTTGTCTGCTCGATGGTCTGCAACGCTTCGCGCGCCTGTTCCGGTCGCTTGTCGAGCACGTGCGCGGTGACCCCGGACTGTACGTTGATGATCGCAATGGCGTGAGCGACGGTGTCGTGGACTTCGCGCGCGATCCGGAGCCGCTCGGCATCGACCCGCGCGCGTGCTTCTTCCTCGAGGGTCCGTTCCGCCAGTTCCGCACGCTCTTGAGCGTCGGCAGCGATGACCCGCCGCGACCGGACGGACTCGCCGAGAGTCGTGCTCATGACCGTCACACCGATGCGGAAGAACACCCAGCCGATGGCCTCGCGCGGCTCCACGTCGGCGGATGCGAACAGCCACCCGGCGGCCAGGACCGTGGTGCCCACGCCGGCGATCGCCAAGGACCGGCGCCCGTCACCGTAGGCGGCGACGGTGTACAGGGCGATCATGAGTCCGAGCCAGCCGTACCCGTCCGGGAACTCGAGGGCGTAATACACCAAGCTGGCGACTGCGGCGGTGACGAACACCGGAACGGGCCACACGCGGCGGACGGCCACGACCAGGCCACCCGCCACCAGCAGCGCGTATCCGAGGTATCCGAAGTCGGCGAGCGAACGCTGTTCTGTCCCCCTGGCGGCGGCGAGGGCGACCGTTCCCTGCACCTGCATCACGGTGACGAAGAGCGCGAGCAGCACATCTTGGGTCAGCACCCGCAGCGAGAACGACCCGGGGCGGAGTTTCATACCGTGATCCTACTGTTCGGGTCCACGGACAACGCTCCGCTCAGACGCGCGACTTGCTACGTCGACAGGCGCAGCGCGGCACAGCCGGTTACGCCCGATTGCGTAGACATCGCCATCCGTCGTCAGAGGCCAGGGCCGCCTTGCGTGCGGGACGATCGCCGTTGTGACCGATCAACCTCCCCCATATCGAGCAGCGAGCCATGCCGCAACGCTCAACCACTGAGGAGCAGATGATGACGACAACCGAGTCTCCACGTACGGATGGAGCTCTGGCGGGACTGGGTCGTTTCTGTTTCCGCCGCCGCCGCCTGGTCCTCCTGACCTGGATCGTCGGTGTGATCGTCGTGGCGTTCGTCGGCTTCGGCTACGGCGCCGCCCCCGACAACGACTTCTCCGGAGGAGACTCGCAGTCGGCCAAGGCGCAGCAGCTGATGGAGAAGCACTTCCCCAAGGAGCAAGGGGACAGGCTGACCCTCGCGATCAAGGCTGACAAGGGAATCGACGATCCTGCCGCCAAGCAGAAGATCGAGAAGACCATCGCCGATCTCGCTGACTCACCTGTTACCGGACCGGTGACGTCGCCGTACCAGGACAAGAGCCTGGTGACGGAGGATCGTCGTATCGCCCGTATGACCGTCCCGCTGAGCGACAAGGAGGTGGAGAAGACCGAGGTCAAGCCCTTGGTGGACATCGTCAAGGACGCCTCCGACGACAGCGTCACGCTTGCGCTGGGCGGGTACATGGCGGAAAAGGCCGAGACACCCCCGCAGGGTTCGGCCGAAAGCGTGGGCCTCCTGGCCGCAGCAGTGATCTTGTTCATCGCCTTCGGGTCACTGGTGGCCATGGGCTTGCCGATCGTGACCGCCCTCCTGGCCATTGTGGCCGGCCTCGCGCTGACGAAGCTGGTGGGGCACTTGTTCCCCTCGCCGGATTTCACTCTGGTCTTCGGCGCGATGATCGGGCTCGGCGTCGGCATCGACTACGCACTGTTCATCGTGACCCGCTACAAGGACAGCCTTCGGGACGGCGATGACCCCGAGACCGCAACCGTCACGGCCATCTCCACCGCCGGTCGCGCGGTGCTGTTCGCCGGCACGACCGTTGTGATCGCGTTGCTGGGCCTGTTCGTCATGGGACAGCGGCTGATGACCGGGGTGGCCGTCGCCACGTCGATCACGGTGCTGGTAACCATGATCGCCGCGGTGACGCTGCTGCCCGCGCTCCTGGGCTTCACCGGTTACAAGATCAACTCGCTGCGCCTGCCCCGCCGCGCGTCCCGCCGGAACCAGGAGGTCAGTGCGCCGTCCCAGGAGCGCAGTACGCTCGCCGAGCGTTGGGCCGGCGTGGTGCAGCGCAGGCCGCTGGTCGCCGCACTCCTCGCCGGCGGGATCCTGCTGGTACTGGCCGCCCCCACGCTGTCGATGCGGCTGAGCCAGCCCGACGCCAGCGTCCAGCCCCGCGACCGGAGCAGCTACATCTCGTACAAGATCCTCTCCGAGGGCTTCGGTCCGGGCTACGGAGCACCCCTGGTCTTCGCCACCGAGGTCGACTCCAAGAACGCCGATCTGGGTCCCGTCGTCGAAGCGGTCAGCAAGACCGAGGGCATCGCCTCCGCCACGCCGCCCCGGGTCAGTGAGGACGGGCAGGCCGTCACCTTCACCGCCTTCCCCACGACCGGGTACCAGGACGAGGCAACCGCGAACCTGGTGCACGAGCTCCGCGACGACGTGCTGCCCCGGACCACCGGCGGCGAACAGGTCCTCGTCGGCGGACCGAACGCCAGCACCATCGACGTTGCCGAGGAGTCCGGCTCGCGCCTGCCCCTGATGATCGCGGTCGTCATCGCGATGTCCATGGTGTTGCTGATCGCGCTGGTCCGGTCGGTCACGATCGCCCTGCAGGCCGCCGTGATGAACCTGCTGTCGATCGGCGCCGCCTACGGTGTGGTGGTGGCGGTCGTGCAGTGGGGATGGTTCGGCCCGGCCTTGGGCTTTCCCGCGGCCATGCCGGTCACGACCTGGGTCCCGATGATGATGTTCCCGGTCCTGTTCGGTCTGTCGATGGACTACCAGGTGTTCCTGATCTCGCGGGTCCGTGAGGAGTACGAGCGCACCGGCGACACCCGCGAGGCCGTCGCCCGAGGGCTGGCGCGGACCGCCAAGGTGATCACGGCCGCGGCCGCCATCATGATCGCGGTCTTCACCACCTCACTGCTCGGCCCCGACGTCGCGGTCAAGCAGGGAGGTCTGGGCATGGCCGTCGCCGTGCTCATCGACGCCACCATCGTCCGGATGATCTTCGTCCCCGCGGTGATGGAACTGTGCGGCAAGGCCAACTGGTGGATGCCCGGACGCCGGGCACCGAAGACGGTCTCGGCACCCCCGGCCGAGGTCGAGGGAGGGGTCAAGGTCTGACCCTCCCGCAGCCTGGATCCACCGTCACGGTGGATCCAGGCTGTCCCCCTGCGCTTTCTCAACTACGTATCAAGCATCCGAAAGGAACTCCATGTCCGTCCGTCGCTTGCTCACCGCCGCACCGGCAGCCCTGCTCGGGGTGCTGGCACTTGCCGCACCGGCAGCCGCACAGGTCTCGCTCGCCGAGGAGGACAGCGGCGGCTCCGGCCGGGCCGTGTCCGGGGTGGCCCTGCTGCTCGCGCTGGCCGGCGTCGTCGTCGGCGTGCTGGCGCTGCGCTCCGCCGGTCGCGCCGGCGGCGGCCAGGGACCGGGCAGGGCCTTCACCGCCGTGGCGCTCGGACTGGTCGGCGCCATCGTCGGCGCCGTCGCGCTGGCCGGCTCCGACGCGGACGCCGGCACCGGCAACGGGCAGGGCGGGGGCGTCGTCGCGGTGGTGCTCGCGCTGATCGGCATGGCCATCGGCGGCCTGGCGCTGGCCCGTTCGCGCCGCACCGCCTGACCAGGCAGGGCATCTGTTGATCGACGGGCCCGGTAGGGCGTACGGCTCGATCTCGCCGCCGCCGGCCGCCACGCACGTGGCGGCCGGCGGCGCGTTTCCTCGGCCAGGGCTCAGCGGCGGGCTGCCGGAGTGAACAGCTCGACGAGGTTGCCCGCGGGGTCGGCCAGCAGCAGTTGGCGTCCGCCGGGCCCCGAGACGATGTCGCTGCGGAGCACCACGCCGGCCTTCTGCAGCCGATCCCGCTCGGCCTCGAGGTCGTCGACGACGAGGTGGATGCGGTTGCGCCCGCTGCAGGCTACGTCCGCGGGCGTGGCGCGCGCCCCCGAGCTGGGCGGGCCGGAGAGCAGTAGCCGCAGCGGCCCTCGTACGACATCGGCGAAGGCGGGCGGAAACGCGTTGAGCACGGTGAAGTCGAGATGAGTGGTGTAGAAGTCGATCGCGGCCTGGACGTCGTCGACGATGTAGCGGACGCTCGCCAGGGCGCCCTCGCTCTCGTTCCCGGTCATGCAGGATCTCTCCTCGTGGCGGCGGTCGGCAAAGTGCGCGGTGAGGCCGGAACGGCCTTCTGCCGCACGGCCGTTGACGGTCAGAGCATAGGCCGCATCCACCCCGTTCACCGCGTCGGCATTCCGCTGCGGAAGCTGGCGTAGCCGCGTGATGCGGCCGAGGATCTTCGCGTATCCGGTGTCCGACCAGGCCGGGCGCGGCACGAGGCGCGACCTCTATGGGGACGGCGGCGCTGCTCTGCACATATGCCAGCGGGGCATGACGACTCCGGCCGGACGGGAGTGACGGGCAGTCCCCGACGGCCGAGCCGTCGTGGTCCGGCCGGGGTGGCGCGCCATCTCGCCACGGCACGCCGGAATCCCGTGAATGGGCCATGTGCGCAGGGGCGGGATGGCCCGAGAGTGCTGTACCGCGCACATATGACGACGTCGTCACCACGACGTCCTCGATAGCGGAGGTGTCATGGGCACGATCGATCCATCTGCAGATGGTGACCGCTACGTCACGCTGCACGACAGCCCTCAGTTCAGGTCCTTGCGGCGCCAATCGAATACCTTCATCGCCTGGGCGAGCGGCATTTTCTATGGGTGGTGGTTCCTCGTCATCCTGCTCGCCGCCTTCGTGCCGGACTTCTTCCGGGAAGGGCTCGTCGGCCCCATAAATGTGGGCCTGCTGTTCGTATTTCTGTCGCTCAACCTGGTGGTGGTGGTCTCTTCGGCATACCTGCGATTCGCCCGTACCCGGCTGGATCCCCTCAGTGAGCGGGTCCGGGCGGACCTGGAAGGAAGTGTCCGATGACCGGAATTCTTGCGGCCCCTCATATGCCCCCGGTGGAGAACACATGGGCGGCGCCCGCGATCGCCACCGCGGTCGCCATCGCCCTCGCGGCCGTGGTCTTCGCTCTCGTGAGGGCGGCGCGCGGCAGCATACGCACCCCGGACGACTTCCTCCTCGCGGGCCGGACGATCGGCGCCGGTCAGAACACCCTCGCGATGCTCGGCGGGTTCATCATGTACTCGACTGTGATCATCATAGTCGGGCACGTCGCGCTGAACGGCTTCGACGCCATTCTCATGCTGACGGCCTTCATGATGGGCACGGTGCTCGGGGTGCTGATCTACGCCTCGCCGATGCGGAACGTGGGCGGGCACACGATGGGCGACTTGTTCGTGCTGCGCGCCCGCGAGCGCCCCGCACGGATCGCATCAGCAGTGGTCACTCTGACGGTCTACGGCATGTTCATGGTCTCCATGCTGGCCGCTATCGGTCTGGTCGGCGCCCGTATGTTCGACAACAGTCCCGAGCCGAACATGGCCATCGCGGGCGTCGTGGTCGTCGTCGTCAGCCTGGTCGTCATTGTGTGGGTGTTCATGGGCGGGATGCTCGGAGTCACCCGGATGCTGGTGCTCAAGGCGGTTCTGATGACCGCCTTCGTGGCGGTGCTGACCGCGGTGGTCATGGTCAAGTACAAGCTGAACATCTTCGACCTGCTCGATGACGCCCAGGCCAATGCGAAGCCGGACGATCGCGGGTTTGATCTCCTGGGTCCCGGCCGCCTGTTCGGCGAAGGCTCCACCCCGCTGTCGGGGCAGGATCCGTGGGTTCACCTGTCGAAGCTCTTCTGCATCGCCGTCGGTGGCATGGGGATGCCATGGGTCTTCATGCGTTTCTACGTGGCGAGGAGCGGACGGGAGGCGCGGCAGTCGGCCGGCTGGGCGGCCATGATCGCCGTCGGGTTCTATCAGTGCCTGATCATCCTTGGTCTCGGTGCCGTCGCGATACTCGGCGCAAACAACATCGGCGGGCGCGGCGAACACCGGGACATCACCCTGCCCAAGCTCGTGGACGACCTCGGCGGTACGTGGGCGTCCGGCCTGTTCGGTGGGCTTGCTCTGATCTCAGTCGCCGCAATTTTTGCAGCTCTGCTGATCAACGGAGCGACGTCCTTCACCAAGGACATCAATGCGGCACGTGGCCGGCAGCCGGATCCGGACGCCGAACTGAAGGACATACGGCGCAATGTGCTGCGCATCGGAATCGCCTCGCTCGTCCTGGGTTCTGCGATGGTGCCCCTGTTCACCCACGTCTTCATTCCGACCGCAGTCGACATAGGAGCCGCCACGGTCCTGCCGGCGATCCTCTACTCGCTGTACTGGCGGCGCTTCAACACTCGGGGACTGATGTGGACGGTCTACGGAGGGATGGCCGTGACTCTGGTCATGGTCGTGTTCTCCAACGGGGTGTCGGGTGCTCCCACCACCGCCATGTTCCCCGACCTCAACTTCAAGCTCTTTGACATCGAGCCCGGACTGCTCTCGACGCCGATCGCCTTCCTGCTCGGCTACATCGGAACAGTCACCAGCAGCGAGCGCAACGACGCGGGCTTCGCCGAGCTGCAGGTCCGTGCCTTCACGGGCGCCACTGCCCCCACTCGTAAGGACCCGCTCGCGGACGGACAGGACCGGGAGAGCCAGACACCCAGCGCAGCACTTTGAGGTGCCGCAGTTCCTTGACCTTCTGTGTGGAGTCCGGCAGTTCGCCGCCGGACTCCACACAGATGTCGCAGCGGAACGCCAAGCAGACCGCCGCGCTCGCGGCTAAGAGCCTGTCGGGTGACCTTCGATCGGAAAGCGGACGTGGTCTGGTGCGTGCGATTCCAAGGCGCCGAAAGGCCCTCGGATGGGGTCTCCCCTGCTCGAACGAAGCTGAGAGCTTGGGGAAGGAGCTACTAGGGCATTTCGGCAAGCGTGCGTGCCAGGGCGTGGCCGCCCGATCAGAGGTCACCCGACAGGCTCTAAGGGGTGACGAGCCCTGTCCGATAGGCGATGACGACCAGTTGGGCGCGGTCCCGCGCACCCAGTTTCACCATCGCGTGGCTGACGTGGGTGCGCGCGGTGGCCGGGCTCAGGCACAGCGCAGTGCCGATCTCGTCGTTGCTCAGGCCCTGTCCCACCAGAGCCAGCACTTCACGTTCGCGCTGGGTCAGGACCGCCAGTCGGTTCTCGCCGGCCTGCGTGGCGACCCGGTGCGCGGTGAACTGGGCGATCAGGCGTCGGGTGATCCGCGGGGCGAGCAACGCGTCTCCGGCGGCGACGACCCGGATGGCATGGAGGAGTTCGGCCGGTCCCGCGTCCTTGAGCATGAAGCCGCTGGCGCCGGCCTGCAGTGCTTCGAAGACGTACGCATCGGTCTCGTAGGTGGTGAGTATCAGGACCCGGACATGCTGAAGCCCCTGCGTCTTGGCGATCTGGCTGGTGGCCTGGATCCCGTCGAGCTTCGGCATGCGGATGTCCATGAGCACGACGTCGGGGCGGGTCGTACGGGCCCGCTCGACGGCCTCGGCACCGTCGGTGGCCTCCCCCACCACCTCGATGTCGTCCTCGACGTCGATCAGAACCTTGAACCCGGATCGCACAAGACGCTCGTCATCGGCGAGCAGAACTTTGATCGGAGCGTTGCCGAGCGAGGAGGTGCCTGCCGCGTTCATAGCCCAGGATCATACTGCCGGGGCGGGTGACGCCGAATGCTCGACTATCCGTGATCACCTACGGCGCAGAGCGCGATCAAACGCCAACCCCGTACGCAGATCTGCGTACGCAGAGCCATCCGCTATCGGAGGACGTTCCGGGGCGTCGACGCGACGATTCCTTTGTGAACCCGCCGACGGAAACAAGCACGTCAGTGACCACACCAACCCGAAGGGCGCTCTTCGATGCGTAAAGCCATCGCCGGACTGGCGGCAGTGATCATGTTCGCGATCGTGGTGCAGTTCTTCCTGGCCGGCAGTGGAGCGTTCGACACTGCGCCCATCGACGAGGCATTCCGGCCGCACCGGGCGCTGGGCTACATGATCGTCCTCCTTGCGCTCGTGACGACGCTGACCGCCGCGCTGGCCCGCGTGCCCGGTCGGCTCGTCGGCATGACCGGTCTGCTCGCCGGGCTGGGGATCGCCCAGCCCGTGATCGCGACCATCGCCAAGGCATTCGGTGACACAGACGACTCCTCGACCGCGGGTCAATTCGTCTTCGGCCTGCACGCGGTCAACGCGCTGATCATGATGGCCGTGGCCGTCAGGATCCTCCGCCAGGCGCGAGAGCTGTCGAACTCCTCGGAATCCACCGCGCGGGCCGCCGGCGACGACGCCCGAGCTGCCGGACCCGCCCCGGGATCCGCTCAGTGACCACGGCCCAGTTGATTCTCCTGGACCATGCCGTTGCCCTGCTGGGCGTCGTGTCGTGGTTCGGGGCCGGCGTCGCGGTGGCCCTCCGGCGCCACCAGCTCGGATTCGGACTGCTCATCGCGGCTGTCCTGGTCACGCTCAGCCGGGTCGCCACCGTGTCGGTCCTGGTCGGCCGCGGCTGGTGGTTCGTAGCGGAAAAGGTGCTGCTGGGGCTTCCGTTGCTCGGTGTCGCCGGGGTGGCCGCGGTGCTCATCGCGGGGCCTCGGCTGTGGGCGGCGAGGAAGGCGGCCGGCGAGCGCCTGCCGGCGAGCTGCGTCGTCTCGCTGCTCATCGCCGCCTACGCCGCGCTGGCCGGCCTCCTGGTGACCTTCCTCGCCGGGTACCCCCTCACCTTGTCGACCGCGCTGATCACTGTCTCGCTGGTGTCGGCCGGCGCCGTGCTGACCGCCCGTGTCGTGGCGCGAGAGGCGGACGGCGAGGGGGTGCGCGCAGAGACGGACCGTCATGCCGCCTTCAACCGGCGGCGGTTCATCAACACCGCCGTCGGAGCCGGTGTCGTGGGTGCGGGGGGCACAGGCGTCGGCCTGCTGTTCCGATCCACCGACTCCGTGGTCACCGGAGGCGGCGCAGCTCACTCGTCCAGCTCCGGTCCGGCACTGTCGGTGGCCGATCTGCGCGGGCTCGGGAGTCCGTCTCCCGGCGGTGCCAGGCGCCGGCACGTGCTCACCGCGAAGAAGGCCACCGTACGACTGGAGTCCGGGCGGGAGATCGACGCGTGGACGTACAACGGCCAGGTACCGGGCCCGGCGATCACCGCCACCGAGGGTGATCTGATCGAGGTGACGCTGCGCAACAGCGACATCGAGGACGGGGTCACACTGCATTGGCACGGCTACGACGTGCCGTGTGGTGAGGATGGCGTGCCGGACCTGACACAGCGTCCGGTGGCACCCGGTGAGGAGTTCGTCTACCGATTCCGCGCCGACCAGGTGGGCACCTACTGGTACCACACCCACGAGGCATCGGACCCCGGCGTGCGCAAGGGACTGTACGGGACGCTCGTCGTCACACCACGAGACGGACAGCCGACGGGTGAGGGCTCCGGCCCGCAGCAGGTGGACCTCACGCTGCCCGTGCACACGTTCGCCGGTACCGCGGTCGTGGGGGACCAGGACGGGCGCACCGCACACACCGCGGCACCCGGTACGGCGGTACGGCTGCGGCTGATCAACACCGATTCGGATCCGCACGTGCTCGCGCTGGCCGGGACGCAGTTCCGGATCGCGGCCGTCGACGGCCGGGACCTCAACCATCCCGAGCAGGTCCGTGACGTGAGCCTGCGGCTGCCCGCCAGCGGGCGCTACGACCTGGTGTTCGTCATGCCGGACACGGCCGTCGCGCTGGTGCTCGACAACGACCGCGACACCGGGGTGTTGCTGCGCCCGGAGGAGGACGCCGAAGGCGAGCCACGGATCGAGGACACCTCCGGCTGGCCGGAGCTCGATCTCCTGCGGTACGGAACGCCTGCTCGTGCCCCGTTCGATCCGGACGCCGCCGACCGGGACTTCACCCTCGTCCTGGACCGCGCTGTCGCCATGGTCGACGGCCGGCCGGCCTACGCACAGACGGTCAACGGGCTGGGGCACCCATCGATCCCGGACCTGCTGGTCACCGAAGGCGATGTCGTCCGGTTCAAGGTCGTCAACCGAAGCCTGGAGACCCACCCCTGGCATCTGCACGGCCATCCCGTGCTGATCCTGTCCAGGGACGGGACGTCCTCATCCGGCAGTCCCCTGTGGGTGGACACGTTCGACGTGCGGGCGGGAGAGGTCTGGGAGGTGGCGTTCAAAGCCGACAACCCCGGGATCTGGATGAACCACTGCCACAACCTGCCCCACGCCGAGCAGGGAATGATGCTGCGCGTCTCCTACCACGGGGTCACCACGCCCTTCGGAGACGCACACGCCAGTCACGGGTAGGAGCCGGCGACCCGAAGCGGCGGCACCGTGACCGGTGCCGCCGGCGGTGTCACTGCGGGCGGAGCAGCGCGATGGTGCGGTCCCGCCGTCCCCACGCGAGCACGGCGACGAGTGGGAGGAGGACCACCGCCAGGACCGAGGGCGTGCCGGCGACGAGGTTCGTGATCACCGCGCCGGTCATCAGGCCCGTCAGCCCGAGCGCGGCGAGACCCGTCAGCCGCGGCACGAGCAGGCCGAGGGCGCCGATGACCTCAACGGTGCCGGTGAGGTACCTGAGCCACTGGCCGGCCCCGATCTCGTCGAAGAACTCGACCATCTGCTGTGCGCCGACGAGCTTCGCGGTGCCGGCGGCCAGATAGAACGGCACCAGGAGCACCTGGATCACCAGCAGGGCGACGTTCGCGGCCCCGCGCGGTCTCACGCCCGGCGACGTTGCTCGCCTACTCACTGTGTCCCTCCGCGGTGCTGTGCGTCGACGCGCGCCACGCCGGTGTCTCCCGCGTCGCTGAGCAGCGAGACGAGCAGGTCACGGAGGATGCGCGGGCCGTGCTGGGTGAGGATGGACTCGAGGTGGAACTGCACGGATCGGAACCCCGTGCCGCGCAGGCCGTGCACCTCGCCGGTGTCGGGGTTCCGGCTCACCTCGATGGGCTTGTGCTGCCCCGTGCCTGGAACGAAGTCGTGCTCCGAGCGGGCGGCGTAGGTGTTGTAGAAGCCCACGAGTTCGGACTGGCCGAACAGGTTGATCCGCTTCTGGACGCCCTGGCTGGGCACCGTGCGCCGGACGAGGTCGAAGCCCAGCTCCCTGGCGAGTATCTGATGGCCCAGGCAGATGGACAGGAAGGGGACGGAGCCGGCGAGCAGGTCGCGGGTGAGCGCGCGGAGCGTGTTCACCCGGGGGGCGGTCGCGTCGCGCGGGTCGCCCGGGCCGGGACCGACGACGGCGAGGTCGTATCCCTCCCGCGGCAGCGGACTGTCGAAGCGCGTGATCGTGGTCTTCAGGCCGAGGGCGCGCAGCTGATGGCCGAGCATCCCCATGAAGGTGTCCTCGTTGTCGACGAGCAGCACGCGCCGCCCGTCCAGAGCCGGGTCCGGTCCGCCGCGGTGCTCACCGGCGAGCCAGAACCGCGACAGCGTGGCGTTGCGGCTCTCCAGCGCCCGGCGCACCCGGGGGTCGGCGGCCGGTGACGCGGGCGCTCCCACGGGGGCGGGCCGGCCCCTGGCGCCGCTGCCGGGCGGTGCGAGGCCGAGCGCTTCGAGCATGCCCGCGGCCTTGGCCCGGGTCTCGGCCACCTCGGAGCCGGGGTCGGAGTCGCGGACCAGGGTGGCGCCGACGCCCAGGCGGAGGCGGCCGTCGTCGCCGACCTCGGCGGTCCGGATCATGATCGCCGAGTCGAGGGTACGGCTGCCCGCCGCATCGCGGCCGACGAGGGCGAGGATGCCGCCGTAGTGTCCGCGGCCTGTGGTCTCGTGGCGGGCGATGACGCGGAAGGCGTTCTCGAGGGGACTGCCGGTGACGGTCGGTGCGAGCAGGGTCTCCCGCAGCACGTCGCGCACATCGAGTTCGCTGTCGCCGGTCAGGATGTATTCGGAGTGGGTCAGGCGCGCCATTTCCTTGAGGAAGGGGCCGTGCACCCGGCCGCCGGTGGTGCACATGCGGGCCATCATTTTCAGCTCTTCGTCCACGACCATGTAGAGCTCATTGGCCTCTTTCGGGTCGTTCAGGAACTTCAGCAGCCCGGACATGTCCGGGCCGGCCGAGGGGTGCCGATAGGTCCCGCTGATGGGGTTCATGGAGACGGTGCCGTCGGCCATGCCGACGTGCCGCTCCGGTGACGCTCCGATGAACGTTCCCGCGCCGGTGTGGAACAGGAACGTCCAGTGCGACCCGAGCTCACCGGTCAGCAGCCGCCGGAACACGGCGAGTTCCGTGCGGACCGAGCAGTCCTCCAGCCGCGCGGTGAAGGAACGTCTGATGACGAAGTTGGAACCGGCGCCCTGTCCGATCTCTTCGCTCAGCACCCGCTTGACGGCCGCCGCGTATTCCTCGTCGCTGATGTCGAAGCCGGCCTCGGACACGCGTACGTCCTGCTCGGGCAGGCCGGCCAGCGCATCGTCGCGGCTGAGCGTGGTCTGCCGGGCGACCCGCATGGTGAGCAGGGGCGCGTGATCGTCGCGGCAGGCGAAGCCCCGCTCGGTGATCTGCCGGTACGGAACCGCCACGAGCAGGTCGTGCCGCGCGCCGCCCGCCGGCCCGTCGGGCAGGGGCAGTTCGGCGAGGCTGCCCACGTCGCGGACCTCGCCGGTGAGAACCTCCACGCGCGCGTCCGGCGCCGAGCCGGGCCGGTAGAGCAGGGCGAAGGCGCGCCCGTCCGCACCGAGGCCGGCCAGCGCATCGCCGGGGTCGGCCGGAGCGTCCGGGGAGTTGGCCGTACTCGAATCCGTCCCGTGCATATGTGCTCCCCTTCGCGTGAGCTCAGATCGCCCTCTGGATATTGCGGTGGCGAAAGGCACCGGACATGACGTGAAGCCGCCATCGCGTGATTCCGGTTACGCCCGGCGGCATGGCGTGAACTGCTGAATGCGGTGGCACTACTCGGGCGAGTAGTGGGCCCCGGCGCGACGGCCCGCCTACTGTCGAGCCCAATCCGACACAACGTTCGGCGAGGGGTGGCGAAATCGACTGTGGATGTGTTGGTCCAGAAATTCGGCGGTACTTCCCTCCAGACGCTCGAGTGCGTCCGTCGCGCCGCCCTGCGCATCTCGGCGGCGCGGCGGAGCGGATCGGCGGTGGCCGTGGTCGTCTCGGCGCGCGGCAGCCGGACCGATGATCTGCTGCGGCTGGCGGCCGACGTCGGTGCCGCCGATCCGTCCCGGGAGCTGGATCAGCTCCTGGCCGTGGGCGAGTCCGAGTCGGCGGCGCTGATGGCCCTCGCCCTGAACGGGCTGGGGGTGCCGGCGATCTCGCTGACCGGGCACCAGGCCGGAATCCGGACCACTGACCGGCACGGCGACGCGCTCATCACGAGCATCGGGGCCGACCGGGTGCGGTCGGCTCTGGAGGGTGGCAGGGTCGCCGTGGTCACGGGGTTTCAGGGGGTGACCCGCACCGGGGACATCGCCACGCTCGGCCGCGGCGGTTCCGACACGACCGCGGTGGCGCTGGCGGCGCGGCTGCGCGCGTCGGTGTGCGAGATCTACACCGACGTGGACGGCGTCTTCAGCGCCGATCCCCGCATCCTGCCCGCGGCTCGCTGCCTGCCGTGGGTCCCACCCGGCGTGATGGCGGAGATGGCGTTCGCGGGCGCGAGGGTGCTGCATACCCGTTGCATCGAACTGGCCGCCATGGAAGGGGTCGAAGTGCACGTCCGTAACGCGTCGACGCAGGTGCCAGGAACGACCGTCGCCGACCGGCAGGACGCCGGGCCGCTGGAGACCCGGCGGGCCGTCGTGGCGGTGACCCACGACACCGACGTCGCGCGCGTACTGGTGCACTGCCGGGACATCCACCAGGACATGGCTCCAGACGTCTTCGAGGTGCTGGCCGCCCAGGGGACGGTGGTGGACCTGGTCGCCAGGTCCGGACCCCACGAGAACGAGTTCCGCATGGGGTTCACGATCCGCCGCAGCCAGGCCGAACTTGTGCGGGACGCACTGCACAAGCTGACGGCCACCTTCGGCGGGGGTGTGCACTTCGACGAGAACGTCGGCAAGGTGTCGGTGGTCGGGATGGGCCTGCTCAGCCGTCCCGAGTACACCGCCCGGCTGATGTCCGCGTTGGCCGGCGCCGGGATTCCGACGAGCTGGATCTCCACCTCCCAGATGCGGCTCTCCGTGGTCGTGCCGCGGGAACGCGTCGTCGACGCCGTCGAGACCCTGCACCGCGAGTTCCACCTCGACCAGCCTGGGCCGGCAGACGTCACGTCCGCGACGAACTCCGGTCGTTCCGCGACCGCTTGAGAGAGGCAGGGCACAGTGGCTGTACACAACGCGCCGTTCGCTCGGAGTCTGCGCTTGCGGCGCCTCTTCCGTCAGGGCGACGGGCGGCTGCTCGTCGTACCGCTCGATCACTCCGTCACGGACGGTCCGCTGGGCCGTGGCGACCTGGACTCCCTGCTCGGTGAGCTCGCCGGCACCGGTGTCGACGCCGTGGTGCTGCACAAGGGCAGTCTCCGCCACGTCAGCCACGGCTGGTTCCGTGACATGTCGCTCATCGTGCATCTGAGCGTGAGCACGAGGCACGCTCCCGATCCCGACGCGAAATACCTGGTCGCCGACGTGGACGAGGCGCTGCGGCTGGGCGCCGACGCGGTCAGCGTGCACGTCAACATGGGGTCGCCCCAGGAGGCCCGGCAGATCGCCGACATGGCGGCCGTGGCGCGGGAGTGCGACCGCTGGAACGTCCCGCTGCTGGCCATGGTGTACGCCCGCGGACCGCAGATCACCGATTCCCGGGCGCCGGAGCTGGTGGCGCACGCCGCCACGCTCGCCGCGGACCTGGGCGCGGACATCGTCAAGACCGACTACGCGGGAACACCCGAGCAGATGGCCGACGTGGTCCGGGCCTGCCCGATCCCGGTCATCGTGGCCGGCGGCCCGCGCTCGACCGACACCGACACCGTGCTGTCCTATGTGTCCGACGCGCTGCGCGGTGGCGCGGCCGGCGTGGCCATGGGACGCAACGTCTTCCAGGCTGACCAGCCCGGCTGGATGGCAGCCACGATCGCGCGGCTGGTGCACGAGTCGCCGCACGTCCCGGGCCGGGACGGCGTCGACGACCGGCTCGCCCTCACGTCCTGACACCCCCTGACCTTCCGCCCCTTTTGCGACCTTCCGCCGAGGAGATACCTGTGAAGCTGTGCTGGCTGGACATCCGTAACGTCACCGGGGCCAAGGAGGCCATAGTCGAGGAGGCCGTCCACCAGCGGGTGGACGCCGTCGTGGCGGCCGATCCGGCTGATCTGGAGACGCTGCCCCCGACGGTGAAGAAGGTCCTGTTCCCGCAGAACGGGCCGCTGCCCGAGAAGCTGTCGTCCGCCGACCTCGTCATCGTCGAGCCGGCCCGGCACGGGGAGCCCGCCGAGCTGGCCCAGCAGTACCCCGATGTGGAGTTCGGCCGGTTCGTGGAGATCACGGACGCCGACAGCCTTGAGGACGCCTGCCGCGCCGCGCGCCACGACAGGTGGAGCCTGCTGTACTTCCGCGACCCCACCAAGATCCCGCTGGAGATCGTGCTGGCCGCCGCGGCCGGAGCGGACGGCAGCATCATCACGCAGGTGGCCGACGTCGAGGAGGCGGAGATCGTCTTCGGTGTCCTCGAGCACGGCTCCGACGGCGTGATGCTCGCCCCGCGCACCGTGGGGGAGGCCACCGAACTGAAGGCCGCCGCGGTCAGCAAGGCCGCGGACCTGGATCTGGTGGAGCTGGAGGTCACCGGGATCCGCCGGGTGGGCATGGGGGAGCGGGCCTGCGTCGACACCTGCACGAACTTCGGGCTCGACGAGGGCATCCTCGTCGGCTCGCACTCCACCGGCATGATCCTGTGCTGCAGCGAGACCCACCCGCTCCCGTACATGCCGACCCGGCCGTTCCGGGTCAACGCCGGCGCGCTGCACTCGTACACGCTGTCGGCCGACGGGCGCACCAACTACCTCAGCGAGCTCCGCTCCGGCGGCCGCGTGCTGGCCGTCGACGCGCAGGGGAAGTCACGGGTCGTCACCGTGGGCCGGGTCAAGATCGAGACGCGGCCGCTGCTCGCGATCGACGCGGTCGCGCCCTCGGGCGTGAAGGTCAACCTCATCGTCCAGGACGACTGGCACGTACGGGTGCTCGGGCCGGGCGGCACGGTGCTGAACGTCACGGAGCTGACGGAGGGCACGAAGGTTCTCGGCTGTCTGCCGGTCGAGCAGCGGCATGTCGGCTACCCGATCGACGAGTTCTGCATCGAGAAGTGAGCGACGGCCACGAGGGGGAGCGAGCGGTAACCGCGATGGACGCACAGCCCGTGCTGGACTTCCACGTCCGTCTCGCTCCCCGGCCCGGGGCCGCGGAGCGGCTGCTGGCGACGCTGGACGAGTGCGGGCTGACGCGGGCGGTGGTGTGCGCGGGCGGCACCATCGATCTGGACCGGCTGTCCCGCCAGCTCATTGAGGGCGGGCAGGTCGAGACCGATGCCGACAACGACGCGGTGCTGGACGCCTGCGCGGGCACCGACGGGCGCCTGGTGCCGTTCTTCTTCGCCAACCCGCACCGCTCGCCCGAGGCGTACCGGGCCAGGGCCGCCGAATTCCGCGGACTGGAGATCTCGCCCGCGGTGCACGGCGTCGGCCTGACCGATCCCCGCGTGGCCGAACTCGTCGGTGTGGCAGCGGAGTTCGATCACCCGGTGTACGTGGTCTGCCTGGCCCGGCGCGGTGCGGGGGTGGCCGACCTGGTCGCCCTGGCCCGCCGGTTCCCGCAGGTGAGCTTCGTGCTCGGGCACAGCGGCATCGGCAACATCGACTTCCACGCACTCACCCTGATACGGGACGAACCCAACATCCTGCTGGAGACCTCCGGCGGCTACACGTGCGTGGCCGAGGCGGCGGTGAGCCGTCTCGGCGCCGGGCGGGTGGTGTTCGGCTCCGAGTATCCGCTCCAGCACCCGGCCGTGGAGCTGGCCAAGTTCCGGGTGCTGCCGCTGCCGCCCGAGCAGTGGCGGCAGATCGCCTGGGACAACGCGCATCGACTGTTAGGAGAGGAGAAGCGGTGAACGACCCACATTCGAGCCTGCCTCGACTCGGCCAGTGGCACGGGCCGGAGGAGCTGCAGCGCATCCAGGAGAAACAGCTGTCGCAGACCGTCGCCTGGGCGGCCCGCTCGCCGTTCTACCGCCGGCGGCTGGACGCGTCGGCCCTGCCCGCCACCGCCGCCGATCTCGCCGGCCTGCCGCTGACGACGAAGCAGGACCTGCGGGACAACTACCCCTTCGGGATGCTCGCCGTCCCGAAGGCGCGGCTGGCCACCTACCACGAGTCGAGCGGGACCGCCGGCCGGCCCACGCCGTCGTACTACACAGCGGAGGACTGGACCGACCTGGCCGAGCGCTTCGCCCGCAAGTGGATCGGGATGTCCAGCGAGGACGTCTTCCTGGTGCGCACCCCCTACGCGCTGCTGCTGACGGGGCATCTCGCGCACGCCGCCGGCCGGCTGTGCGGGGCCACGGTGGTGCCGGGCGACAACCGGTCGCTGGCCATGCCGTACGCCCGCGTGGTCCGCACCATGCACGACCTGGGCGTCACGCTCACCTGGTCGGTGCCGACCGAATGCCTCATCTGGGCCGTCGCCGCGACCGCGGCCGGGCACCGGCCGGACGCCGACTTCCCCGCGCTGCGTGCGCTGTTCGTCGGCGGCGAGCCGCTCACCCCCGCCCGCCGCCGCCGCATCAGCCGGCTGTGGGGGGTGCCGGTGATCGAGGAGTACGGCTCCACGGAGACCGGCAGCCTCGCCGGCGAGTGCCCGCACGGCCGGATGCACCTGTGGGCGGACCGGGCGCTGTTCGAGGTGTACGACCCGCAGACCGGCAAGGTCGGCGTGGAGGGCGAGGGTCAGCTCGTGGTCACGCCCCTGTTCCGGGAGGCGATGCCCCTGCTGCGCTACAACCTCGAGGACAACGTGGCGGTCTCCTACGACGACTGCGACTGCGGCTGGAACCTGCCCACCGTCCAGGTGTTCGGCAGGTCGGCGTTCGGCTACCAGGTCGGCGGCGCGACGATCACCCAGCACCGGCTGGAGGAGCTCGTCTTCTCCCTCCCGGAGTCCTACGGAGTGTTGTTCTGGCGGGCGCGGGCGGAACCGGCGGTCCTGCGCATCGAGATCGAGGTGGCCGAGGAGCACCGCACCGCCGCCGTGGCGGAACTGACGGCCTCGGTACGGTCCGCCTTCGGCGTGGACAGCGAGGTCACCGGGCTGCCCCCGGGCACGCTGATCCCCCACGCCGCGCTGACGACCATGCCCGACGTGGTCAAACCGCGCAGCCTGTTCGGGCCCGACGAGGACTGGGGCAAAGCGCTCCTCTACTACTGAGGGGGACGACATGCCGCAGATACGGGTGGCCGTGGCCGGGGCCGGAATCGCCGGCCTCACCTTCGCCCTCGCCCTTCGCCGGGCCGGCATCGACTGCCACCTCTACGAACAGGCGGAGCAGCTGACCGAGGTGGGGGCGGGCGTGCAGGTCACGCCCAATGCCACCCGGCTGCTGCACCGGCTGGGGCTGTACGACCGGCTGCGAGCCGTCGCGGTGGCGCCGCAGGCGATCGAGATGCGCCGCTGGGACGACGGCGGTCTGCTGCAGCGCACGGAGCTGGGCGGCCTGTGCCGCCGCCGCTTCGGGGCGCCGTACTACGCTGTGCACCGCGCCCATCTGCAGGACGCCCTGCTCTCCCTCGTCCCGCCCGACCGGGTGCACCTCGGCGCCCGCCTCGTCGCGGTGACGCAGAGCGCCGACGAAGCGCGGCTGCACCTGTCCGACGGTACGACGGTGACGGCGGAACTGGTCGTGGGAGCAGACGGCATCCGCTCGGTGACCCGCGAGCAGATCGTGGCCGATCGGCCGCGGTACTCCGGGCAGACGATCTACCGGGGCCTGGTGCCGGCCGACCGGGTGCCCTTCCGCACCGCCGATCCCCGGGTGCGGTTGTGGTTCGGACCGGACCAGCACTGCGTGTGCTACCCGGTGTCCTCCGGGCGGCAAGTGAGCTTCGGCGCGACGGTCTCCGCCTCCGACTGGCGGGAGGAGTCCTGGTCGGCGCTGGGTGACCGCGCCGAGCTCGCGGCCGCGTACACGGCCTGGCATCCGGACGTCACCCGGCTGATCGGCGCGGCAGAGACGGTCAGCCGATGGGCGCTGTACGACCGTGAGAGCCTCGACCGGCTGAGCGCCGGACGGGTGGCCGTCATCGGAGACGCCGCGCATCCGATGCTGCCCTTCCAGGCGCAGGGCGCCAACCAGGCGATCGAGGACGCCGTCGTGCTCGCGGCCTGTCTGGCCGACGCGGGCCCGGGCAGCCTCGGCGCGGCCCTGCGCCGCTACGAGCGGATACGCCTGCCCCGCACCACGCGCATCCAGCAGCAGTCCCGCGCCAACGCGACGACCTTCCACCTGGCCGACGGAGACGCACAACGCCGTCGCGACGCCTCCACACAGACCTCGTCGGGTCTGGAGCGGCATGAGTGGCTGTTCGGATACGACGCCGAGCAGGCCGCCACGACTAGCAGGAGTTGATGATGGAACTGACCGGAATCGAATCCACGGTCGCCCTGGTCACCGGTGCGGCGCGAGGCATCGGTGCCGCCGTGGTGGGCACCCTGGCGGGCGCGGGGGCGCATGTCGCGGCCGTGGACCGCGACTCCGAGACGCTCGCCACCGTCGTGACCAAGCTCGAGGCCGAGGGCGCGTCCGTCCACGGCTACTCCGCGGACGTGTGCGACAGCGAGCCGGTGGACGCGCTCGTGCGGCGCGTCGAGGACGAGCTGGGTCCCATCGGCATCCTCGTCAACGCGGCCGGCGTGCTGCACACCGGCCCGGTGGTCGAGCTGTCGGACCGGCAGTGGGAGGAGATCTTCTCGGTCAACGCCGGCGGGGTGTTCCACGTGTCCCGTGCGGTGGCCCGGCGGATGATCCGTCGCCGCCGCGGAGCGATCGTGACCGTGGCGTCCAACGCCGCCGGTGTGCCGCGTACGGAGATGTCCGCGTACGCCGCGTCCAAGGCGGCGTCGGCCCAGTTCACCCGGTGCCTGGGGCTGGAGCTCGCCGGCTACGGCATCCGGTGCAACGTCGTCTCGCCCGGCTCGACGGACACGCCCATGCTGCGCGCGATGCTCGGCGAGGGCGCCGATCCGAGCCAGGTGATCGAGGGCTCGCCGAGCGCGTACCGCGTCGGCATCCCGCTGCGGAAGCTGGCCCGGCCGCAGGACGTGGCCGAGGCCGTCGCGTATCTCGTATCCGACCAGGCCGGTCACGTGACGATGCACGATCTCTACGTGGACGGCGGCGCCGCCCTGCACGTGTGACGCCGACAGACGGACTTCAGGAGGCGAACATGGCCATGACCCCGATCGAGCCGTACCGCATGCCCGGTCAGGGCGATCTGCCGACCCCGGCGGTGACCTGGCGCCCGGCGCCGGACCGCGCCGTCGTACTGGTGCATGACATGCAGCGGTACTTCCTGCGCCCGTTCCCGGCCGGGCGGTCGCCGCTGACCGAGCTCGTCGGCAACGTCGCCAAGCTGCTCGCGGCGGCGCGTACGGCCGGCGTGCCGGTGGTGTACACGGCGCAGCCGGGTGGGATGAGCCGGAAGGACCGCGGGCTGCTGCACGACTTCTGGGGTCCCGGCATGGGGGTCGAGGAGGCCGATCGCGGCATCGCCGACGAGGTCGCCCCCGAGCGGGGCGACACGGTGCTGACCAAGTGGCGCTACAGCGCGTTCTTCCGGAGCGATCTGGAGGAGCGGCTGCGGCGGTCCGGACGGGACCAGCTCATCGTCTGCGGCGTCTACGCGCACATGGGTTGCCTCATCACCGCCTGCGACGCGTTCAGCCGCGACATCCAGCCGTTCCTCGTGGCGGACGCCCTGGCCGATATTTCGCTGGACGACCACCTCATGGCGCTCCGCTATGCCGCGGACCGCTGCGCGGTGCCTCTGACCGTGGCCGACGTGCTGGCCGGGCTGGAGCCCTGAGCCGGACCCGCCGCGTGCCCTGCCCGACCATCACCCATCAATGGAGGAACACATCCATGTCCGAACGCACTCATGTCGTTGTCATCGGCGGAACGTCGGGAATCGGGCGGCATTTCGCCCAGTCGTGCGCCGAACGCGGCGACGACGTGATCATCACCGGCCGTTCGGAGGAGCGGACCAAGAGCGTCGCCCATGAGATCGGCGAGCAGACCCGCGGGCTCGCCCTGGAGCTGGCCGACCCGGAGCGGATCGCGGCCGCGCTGGCCGATGTGCGGCGCGTCGACCAGCTGGTGCTCGCGGCGCTCGACCGGGACCACAACACGGTGCGCGAGTACCGGCCGGCCGACGCGATCCGGCTGCTGACGGTGAAGCTCACCGGCTACACAGAGGTGCTGCACGCCCTCGCCCCGCGGATGACCGACGACAGTGCGGCCGTCCTGATCGGCGGCCTGGCCAGCCACCGGCCCTACCCCGGCTCCACGTCCGTGACGACCGCCAACGGCGGCATCGGCGCGCTGGTGCGGACGCTGGCGGTGGAGCTCTCGCCGATCCGGGTCAACGCCCTGCACCCGAGCATCGTCTCGGACACGCCGTTCTGGAGCGACAAGCCCGCCGCACGCGAGGCCGCCGCGGCGGGTGCGCTCACCAAGCGGCCGGTGACGATGGGGGACTGCACCCACGCGATCAGGTTTCTGCTGGAGAACCGTGCCATCAACGGCGTCAACCTGAACATCGACGGCGGAGAAGTGCTCATCTGACGCCGGTCGTGATGCGCCACGGCCCCCACCAGCCGGTCGCGCCCTGTCCGTGCTCCCGCTCCGCGCGCGTGTAGCGCGAGAGATCACGGGCCGAGAACAGGGCCATACCGGCGTTGAAGCCCGCCACCGCTACCGGAAGCCGTGTCCCATAGGCGAGCCGGCCGTCGACGTGGAACTCCGCCTCCGACGTGTCGGCCCGGTAGCTGATGGCATACCGGTGCTCCTGTCCCGGCTCCGTCGGCACGTTCAGCACCACCCGGTGGATGTAGCGCTCGTGCGGCTGGGTCACGCCCGGCAGCGCCAGTCGTTCGATCACTGCGTACACGGTGTCGTTCGTCGCGGCGGCGTTGAGCACGACACCGGTCTCCATGTCGAAGACGTTCACGGTGCCGTAGGCGTCGAGCAGGTCGTAGGGGACCTGGTCGTAGGTCCGCACCCCCATCGTGACCTCGAACGTCAGCCTGCCCGCCGCCGGCACGGCGAAGCGCCGCACCGACCGGTACATCTGCTTGGCGTTGTTCTGCTGCGGGTCCGTGTCGTGGAAGCGGGTGAACGGGTTGACGGTCAGCTCCAGTCGCCCGTCTCCGGTGCGCACCCGGGCGTTGCGGTCCTGGTACTGGTGCCGTTCGCCGTCGACCCCTGTGATCGACATGATCGCCCAGAGGGCAGGGTCGAGGTCTGCGCTCGTGAAGTCGTCGTGCGTCCACGCATCGGTCTGAGGCAACGCATCGGTCTGAGGCAACGCATCGGTCTGAGGCGACGTCATGCCGCCACCATCGGTCCCGCCGCCGGCCCCGGCCATCACACGTTCACGCCGTTCGGCCGGGGACGCGCGCCATGTCTTCATTGACCGTCGGATTCCCGTGAATGGGCCATGCCCGTGCGGGAGCGTCGATCCGAGACTGCGTACTGACCGTCACATCTGCCCACCGTGAGCGTGAGCGCGGGCGGGCCCGACCGGGAAGAGCAAGACATTCAGCCACCGCTCTTGGAGGGGCAATCGTGGATCCGGTACCGGTACTGGTCGTGGGCGCGGGCCCAGTCGGGATGGTCGCCGCTCTGGCGCTCGCCCGACAGGGCGTTTCCTGCGTTCTCGTCGACCAGGGCGTCGAGACTTCCGTCCATCCCAAGCTGGACTACGTCAACAGCCGCAGCATGGAGTTCTTCCGCCAGCTCGGCATCGCCGACGACATCCGCTCCGCCGGCGTCGCTCCCGAGCACCGGGCCGACGTGATCTGGTCGACCGGCCTCGCCGGTGAGCCGATCACCACCTGGAGACTTCCCTCGGTGGCCGAGGAACGGCGGCGTATCGCGGAGCAGAACGACGGCACCCAGCCGGCCGAGCCCGGCCAGCGCATCTCCCAGATCGAGTTGGAGTTGGTACTGCGCGCGCACTGCCGGCGCGAGCCGCTGGTCGAGCTGCGCTGCGGCCTGCGGTTCGACACGCTCACCCAGGACGACGAGGGGGTGACCAGCCGTCTGGTCGACATGATGACCGACGAGCAGGTTCTGCTGCGATCCCGCTACGTGATCGGGTGCGACGGCGCGTCGAGCCGGGTCCGCGAGGTTGCGGGCATCGGCGAGGAGGGCTTCGACGTTCCCGGGCTGCCCGGCGCCTTCATGGTGCACTTCAAGAGCCGGGATCTGGACACCCTGCACCGGCACGGCCGGTTCTGGCACTACTTCGCCTTCCGATACGTCATCATCGCCCAGGACGAGGTGGACACCTGGACGGCCCATGTCAACGGCTTGGAGCCGGACGAGTTCGATACACCGCCAGCCGATCCGGCGGCCTTCCTGCTGGATACGATGCGCACCGAGCTGAAGATCGACAAGGTGCTGCTGACCTCGCGCTGGCGACCCGGCTTCATGATCGCGGACCGTTACCGCGCCGGACGGGTCCTCCTTGCCGGCGACTCCGCCCATCGCATGTTCCCGACCGGCGCCTACGGGATGAACACCGGCATCGGCGACGCGATCGACGCGGCCTGGAAGACCGCCGCTCTCGTCAAGGGCTTCGGCGGCCCGGCTCTGCTGGACAGTTACCAGGCCGAACGCCACCCGGTGGGTCTGCGCAACATGCACACCTCGCACCGGCACCTCGGTGTCCACCTGAAGGCGGGGACGCTCCTGCGCGAGGGCGCCCCGCTGGATGTCGTGGCCTCCCATCTCGACGCCGAGCGGGGCGAGAACGAGTACCGGGGGATCGAGCTCGGCTACCGCTACAGCGACTCGCCCGTCATCTGCCACGAGGACGCCCCCGCACCCCTGTGGAGCCCTCGGGAGTACACGCCGACGACCTGGCCCGGAGGCCGCCCGCCCGGCCTCCTCCTCGACGGCGGCACGCCGATCCTCGATCGCTTCGCACCGTCCTTCACCCTGGTCGACTTCGCCGGCGACGGCCGCGCGGCACCGCTCCTCGACGCGGCGTCCGCCCAGGGGCTGCCGGTTGCCCACACCGTGGTCACCGACGCTGGCGCCCGGCAGATCTGGGAACGGGACCTCGTCCTTCTCCGACCCGACCACCACGTGGCCTGGCGCGGGAACAAGCCGCATCCGGACCCGGCCGCCGTGATCCGGCGGGTACGGGGTGCCGGGTGAGAGCCTGTCGGGTGACCTTCGATCGGAAAGCGAACGCGGTCTGGTGCGTGCGATTCCAAGTCGCCGGAAGGCCCTCGGATGGGGTCTCCCCTGCTCGAACGAAGCTGAGAGCTTGGGGAAGGAGCTACTAGGGCCTTTCGGCAACGCGGGAAGCGTGCGTGCCAGGGCGTGGCCGCCCGATCAGAGGTCACCCGACAGGCTCTGAGACGTTCGACCGGTGCCGTCTCCCGCGCTCGCGCCGCACACCGGTCGTCGGCCGGCGACGTGCCGGCGCGAACGCGCTCATCGGTCTCCGGATACCGCACGACCCCCGGGCGACGGCGGCTCACCGAGCACCGTCGCGCCGGGACACGCTATCCGCACTCCTCCACCGGGCGGTGCTGATCCTCGACAGGAGCACACATGCAGCCATCAGGCGTTACGGCGGACGTCACCCACAGCGGGCCGTGGGAGGGCAGGCCCGCGGCGCAGCAACCGGAGTGGCGGGACCACGCCGCCTACCACGAGTCCTGTCGGACGCTGGAGTCGGCTCCGCCCCTGGTGACGGCCGAGGAGATCCGGCAGCTGCGGTGGTCGCTGGTGGACCTGCTGACGACCGACGCGCTCCTCATCCAGCTGGGCGACTGCGCGGAGAGCCTCTACGAGTGCACCCCCCGCCACACGGCTCAGAAACTCCAGGTCATCGACCGGCTGGGGAGCCGGTTCAGCGAGCTCACCGGCCGGCGCGTCCTCCGCGTCGGCCGCATAGGAGGACAGTTCGCCAAACCCAGGTCGCAGTCGACCGAGAACCATGGCGCACTGGTGATCCCCTCGTTCCGGGGGCACATGATCAATTCTGAGCTCGCCGTGCCGCAGACGCGGCAGCCCGACCCACGGCGCATGGTGTGGGCCTACGAGGCCAGTGCCGCCGTACAGCGAGCGATGCGGACGCACCGCTGCGGAGACGGGCGGCCGTCGACCGAGGACGGGCCGTGGTCGAGCCACGAGGCCCTGGTCGTCGACTACGAGTCCCGACTGGTCCGCCGCGACCCCGACACGGATGAGCTGTACCTGAGTTCGACCCACCTGCCCTGGGTGGGGGAGCGGACCCGCCAGCCGGACCAGGCACATATCACCCTGCTCTCCGCCGTGGTCAATCCGGTGGGGTGCAAGATCGGGCCGAACGCGAACATCGACGACATCCTGCGCGTGTGCGAGGCACTCGACCCGCGGCGTGAGCCCGGCCGCCTCGTCCTGATACCGCGGATGGGCCACCACCGGATCCAGCAGACCCTGCCGCCCATCGTCCGCGCGGTGGCGAACGTGGGACACCCGGTGGTGTGGCTGAGCGACCCCATGCACGGCAACACGGTGAAATCCAGCCTCGGCCTCAAGACACGCCATCTCGCCGATGTGATCACCGAGGCCCTGCGATTCCGCGACATCCTCGACGGGCTGCGGCAGCACGCCGCCGGACTCCATATCGAGGTCGCGGCCGATGACGTGACGGAATGCATCGGCGGATCGGTGGAGAACGAGGACGGACTGCAACGGCACTACACCACCCTGTGCGATCCCAGGCTCAACGCCGACCAGGCCACCGAGCTCATCGAGGCGTGGGCCAAGGGAACGGGGGCGGTTCGTTCCTGAGGGAACTCAGCCGGGTTGCCGTAGGACTCATCAGATTTCGGGAAGCTGCTGTGACGATGGCCGGGCACCGGCCGCCCGTCCGGCAGCAGCGCGTTCAACACAAGAGGCGGCCACGATAGATTCGATACCCCTGGTGCACGCGAGTTTGGGCGAGCGGGAACTGGCCGCCGTCGCCGAGGTGTTCTCCTCGGGCCGGCCCGCGGGCCAAGGCCCGCAGGGACAGGCGCTGGAGGCGGAGCCGGCCCACCGCTTCGGAGTCGGCGACGCGGTCGCGGTGAGTATCTGCGGTGGCGCGCTCCATTGGCAGTGCTCACGCTTTCCCCCCTTGTCGGGCTTACCGCGCGGGAATCCGGCGGGACCCTGCTCACGCCACTCCCGGCTCGGGTTTCGTCCGACCCCTCTGTTCGAGCTCCCGCGCGAACTCCAGCCACTCTCCGGCGCACGACCGGGCCAGCTCGGCGACGGAGTTCCGCCAGTGCGGTGGCACGGCATCGATCAGCTCGCACCATTCGACCGGTTCGATCACATGGCCGTCGACCCACCGGACGAAGGCGCGGCCGTTCTCCGCGTACCGCACCGCGGGATCCCTGCTCAGACTGCCCAGCACCGAGCGCCAGTCCGCGTTCTGACGGGTACTGCCCGCGTTGGGCCGCTGCGACTCCGCCGGGCCGTCGGCGGACGGACCCGGCTCCTGGGCGGTGCCGCGTTGCGAGCCCAGCACCGGGTCCCGGCCCGCTCGCAGGCGTTCACGCACGTCTCGGGCCGTCCCCACCGAGAGGCCGGCCTCGCGGGCGATGGCCCGCAACGGCGCGTCGGGATTCCTGGCGATGACCTCGCTCGCCCGTCGCCTGCCCGCCGCACCGTCCACGGGACGGACCCGTCCGTCTCGGCCCACCCGGCCGCCCTCCGCCGCGGCCGGGACGCCGGAACGACGTCGGATCGCTCCCACCGTCGTGTGGGACAGCCCGGTAGCGGCCGCGACGGTCCGGTCCGACCATTGCGGGTAGTTCGCGAGGATCCGGCCTGCCGCGGCCTCGCGATCCGCCAGCGAAAGCGGCAGTCCGTGCTTGATGTTGGCGTCGACGGCTCGAAGAAATGCCTCGCTGCCGTCCCCTTCGAAGAACGTGACGGAGATGGTCTTCTCGCCCCGGAGCCGCGCGGCCCGCACCCGGTGCATGCCGTCGATCACCCGCATCGTGCTCCGCTGGACGAGAATCGGCGGAAGATCCCGGGCCATGGCCAGTAGTTCTACGTGTTCTGGGTTCTCCCCGGTCAGTCGGGGTGAATCGGCGGGCAGCAGTGAGGAGATCGGCACCAGCACCGCGGCACCCTCCATTTGTGCCTTTCGTGTCGGAAATTCGCTGTCGGCAGAGTTGTTTTCTAATTTTAGGGCCTCTACATTGCTCCACATACGACCACTCACCTGTCAGAAGGTAGGGGTTGGGCGCGTACGGCAACCGGTCCCGCGGCGACCGGCCGTGCTGCAGGGCCGACACCACATATGTTTTCCAGCCTCGGAAAGCGAATGCCTTCCATCCGCATCATCGCCATCCGGTCAGGATGTGAGCAACACCACTAGGGCTCCAAGGTGGGTAGTGACCACTGCTCGATCGAGTAGTGGACGCGCTGGAAGCCGGTCGGCTAGCGTCGTCACCGAATTCGCAAGGGTGTACCGGCCTCTTTTTCAGCCGGGCTTGACCAGCTGGCGGCCGCGACACACCAGAATCCCGGGAAAGCGCCCTCATGTGCGGGGCCAGGCGATCGACAGCGCAGCAGATTCATTCCGTTGACGATCGCCTCCGGACTTGACAGGTCGACCGCACGGAGAATTTCCGGTCGCGAGTTCAAGGCGACTGCGGAGCCGCACCCGGGGTATTCGCCCACCAAGGCCGTGCCGGCGTCCTCGCAGGAGGGAACAGAATTCGACCTCGATCACGGGAACGCTCTGACCGAGGTCGTCTATCCCAAGTTCCAGCGAGTGTCGCCCGAAGTGAGCTTCGGCCGTTCTGTCACGTTGACCGTGGACCACGCCATGCAGATAGAAATGCCGTGGTTCGACGCCCTGGTCCCCTAGCGCCCAATGCCACGTAGCGTAGGTTGGTCATGCTGTCCGGGTGGTCTGCTCCGGCAGGTTGACCAGGCACACGGTGGGTGGCCCGGTATGGCGGACACCGCGATCGCCGGGCCGTTTAGCCGGGAAGCGGCTGCGCCGTACCCGTTTGACCTTGCGAGGGTAACTGCGGTGGCGGCGCGGGGAATTCAGGTGGCCGGTATGGACGCCGGGGACTTCGAGAATTTGTAGCTGTCGGCCCTCGGGGAGGAAGCGTCATGCCCGACGGGCGCCACAACATGCCGGGGTCACCGAACGCAAGGTGGCGCACAAGCACGTACAGCGGTGGCAATAACGAGTACGTCGAGGTCGCCAACAACCTCCCCCACCTCGTCCCCGTCCGCGACAGCAAGCGCCCCACCGGCCCCGTCATCGCCTTCGGCCACGACGCCTGGCACGCGTTCGTCAGCAAGCTGCTCCCGGCCTCGGACAGTCACGCGTGGGTGGTCCCGGACCCTTCGGGGACCACCCACGGCATCAGCGTTCTCCACCGGGCACCAGAGGACGGCGACTGGTCGTCGCTGAGTCCGCAGGGTCGTGCGGAGTTGTGGACCGTCACAAAGGCGGCCTTTTCGCTGCCGGACTGCGCTCTCCGCTGGTCAAGCGGCGAGCCCGAGCTCGAGGGCGACCGCACGGATCCAGGTCGTGAACAGCAGGAAGGACGATAGAAGTCCACCGATGGACAGTTCCAGCAAGATCGCTGTCGGCGAGCAGCCCGTGCGTCGCCGTCGAATGCCGGTCGCAGTCGTCGTCGTTCTGGTGCTCCTCGCCTGCGTCGCCGCCACGATCAGCGTGGTCTCCTGCGTCGCTGACGACGTGTCGTCGGACTTGTCGGACCAGGAGATGACCTGCTGCTGGGAGGACGGAGCCACGCCTGCCTGGATGAGCGGCCAGATGGGCATCCGCATTCCGGAGGCGGCATCGGACCGTCGTGCAGGTTACAAAGTCGGGCAGCGCTACGACACCGGCCTGCTGTCCTTCGTCCTCCCGAGCGACGAGGCGGAGACGTACACCGACCGGCTCATGCAGAGCTACACCAAGATGATCGAGAACTTCCACCCCGAGGAGAAGGATTACCGCCCTGCGGCCGCCTTCGGCCACCTCGGACTGGCCGAGCCGGAAACGTTCGTCCAAGGGCTGCGGAGGATCAGCCTGTGCCCCGATGAACTCACGACCCCAGAAGGCAAGTATCTCCAGCGCTGCATCGACCTCTTCACCCACGAGTTCAAGCCCGACACCACTCGAATCTACGTCCGGTCGACGATCGAACCGTCCGTGACGCCCCCTCCTGCGAGCAGCATTCCGTAGAGCGCTGAACAGCATGTCCCGAACGCCGGCCTGCGGCCTGACGCGGCAACCGGGCCTGGATGAAACATCCCGGCCATTCCGATCCGGTGCCCTGTGAGCAGGCGGACGGCGACTTGCCCCCGAGGAATCAGCGGCCGCCACGCACTGCCGCGGCACCAGCAGCACCACCGCTTGCCGCCTCGTCACGCGTCGTGAGCGCCCGGAAGTGATGTCGTACGACCGCCTCGTCACCGAGCACCAGCGCACCTGGGTGTACGCCGGGGTGCCGAGGATGTTCTGCTCCAGGACCGGCAGGTAGTTCCAGCGCACGGCAGGGTGCGCGTAGTGGTACAGGTCGCCGTACGGCAGCCATGTGCCGCGTGCCAGCAGCGCCCACGCCTCGTTGTCCGGATACAGACGCAGGCACCGGGCCGCTTCGACCACTGCGGGCGGTCCCGGCACGGGCCTTCTGATCTCGTCACCCCTACCGACCGAACCGCCGCACGGTTCCTGCAGCCGATACGATCGGGGCCGGGTCCGCGGGCGTGCGCGTAGCGTTGGGGATGACGCTTCCGGTGGTGCGTGAGGCGCGACTCCGGGTCCCGTGGCGGGCCCATGCCGCGCCCGCCCCCAGCCGTAGACGCAGGAAATCCCCTTCCTCGCGCCCGCGGACGTCCTGCGCAGGGGCCTGCCGTACATCTCCCGGACAGATACCTGGCTCGCCTCTCCTGACGCGGACTCCGTGCGTGCTCCGCAGTCCCTGCTGCTGGCGACCAGAGAGGACGGCGTGCACGCCGTCCTGAACGAGGTTCCGGTTGTGCCTGGGCGGGGCATCCTCGCCCTGCAGCCGGAGACGCTGGCCGACAGCTACTGGCTGCTGCACGAAGTCCGCGCCCGGAGCGGGGAACTGACCGCCGCCGCCCAAGGACCGGGCGGGCGTGAACTGAGCCGGAACGCGTTCGCGGCCACGGCGGTCTAATACCCCTGAGATCAAGCCTGGCCCGAGAGTTGTGCGACAGAGACGTATGCGCGTCCGCATGCCGGGCTCCGCCATGGCGGAGTACCCAGCTTTCCGAGACATGAAAAAGACCCTCTGCTCAGTGTTTCCACTGGTCAGAAGGTCAGAAGGTCTTTTTGGCACTTCCTGCGAAGTGCCCCCGGTCCGGCACCCAGAACATGGGAACGCGGAAATCCGCAGATGGGCCGGGGTGATCTGGCGATCGGGGCCGTCGTCCGACTGCCGTGACGGTTGCCGGCCGTGCGGGGGTCGGTGGATCGGTTGCGGGTCAGGCGTTGGGCGAGCTAGCATCTAAGTAAGATTCAATCTACGTAATATCGAACCAACCTTCTAATGGTGGGTTGAGGTGGGTGCTCATGGACTTCAAGGGCAGGGCAGCTGATCTCGACCTGCTGGCGCGTCAGCTGGGTCTTGTCTCCGAGGGGCGTGGTGCCACCAGGGGGCAGGCCGTGATCATGACGGGGCGCCGCAGGGTCGGGAAATCTCGCCTGGTTCAGGAGTTCTGTGACCGTTCGGCGCGGCCGTACGCGGTCTTCCAGGCCACCCGAGGGCGTAACCCGGTGGCCGAGCGTGCCGACTTCATCGCGGCTGTGGCGCAGTCCACTGTGCCGGGGGCGGAGCTGGTGTCGGGGCTGCAGCCCGCTGACTGGAACCAGGCACTTCGCTCCTTGGCCTTGGCCTTGCCCGACGACGTACCGAGCATCGCGGTGATCGATGAGGTGCCGTGGCTGGTGGAGCAGGACCGGGAGTTCGACGGCGCCCTGCAGACCGTCTGGGATCGTCAGCTGTCGGCCAAGCCGGTCCTGATGGTTCTCGTCGGCAGCGACATGTCGGTCATGGAGGCGTTGCAGTCCTACGGGCGGCCGTTCTTCGGCAGAGCGGCAAAGATGGTCGTGCAGCCGCTGAACCTCGCCGATGTGCAGGCCATGACCGATCTTCGCGCCGCTGAGGCGGTGGATGCGCTGTTGATCACCGGGGGGTTCCCGGAGATCGTCCAGTCCTGGCGGCCGGGTATGGGCCGCGCCGATTTTCTCGACGACGCCGTCTCGAATCCGCTGTCGCCGCTTCTGGTCGCGGGAGAGCTGTCACTCCTGGGTGAGTTTCCCGAGGCGTCCCACTCGCGGGCGGTACTGGAAGCGGTCGGCAGCGGCGAGCGCACCTTCAGTGCCATCGCGGCTCAGGCGGGGGGAAGGGGGGCGCTGCCCTCGGGCACGCTGTCGCCGCTGTTGAACACCCTGCAGGCCAAGCGGATCCTCGCCGCCGACCTTCCGCTGTCCACGAAGGCCGACACCAAGAACAAGCGCTACCGCATTGCCGACCCCTATCTGCGGTTCTGGCTCGCCTTCCTCCAACGGGCCATTCCGCTGATTGAACGCGGCCGCGGGGACCTGGCCCTGGCGCGCATCGAGAAGTCCTGGACCACTTGGCGCGGACGGGCCGTCGAACCCGTCATCAGAGAGTCGCTGATGCGACTGCTGCCCGATGACGTGTGGCCCGAGACGGAGACGGTCGGTGGTTGGTGGAACCGGCAGAACAATCCCGAGGTCGATCTGATCGGCGCCGACCGCGCACCCACTGCGGGCGCTCTGCACTTCGTCGGCTCGGTCAAGTGGCTGGAGAACCAGCCGTTCGGGCGGCGGGAGTACGACACCCTGGCCCGGGACCTGCTCGCAGTGCCCGGGGCCGTGCCGGACACCCCGTTGGTCGCGGTATCCCGCTGCGGAGTCGAGGGCGGGCTGCCGCTGGCGGCGCACTGGGGTCCCGAAGACCTGGTGCGTGCCTGGCAGTAGGGCGCACACCCCGGTCTTCACGGTGCGGGCCACGGCGTTCGCGATGCCGGTCAGGGCAGCCCGTCGGCTCCGCCCGACTCGGGGAAGCTCAGCTGCTGTCAGGGACGGATCGCCGCGTACGCCGCGAGCCACCCTGCTGCCAGTCGGTCCGCGCGGGTGAAGACGGCCGCCCCGATGCGGCCCGCCGACGGGTCGGACGAGTCGGCGGGCGGCGGGCGGCGGGAGCAGGGTGGTCTCCTCGCCGTCGCTGATGCGCAGGGTGGTAGTCGTGCCGTTCCACAGCCGCATCACCGAGCCGGGCGGGGCCGTCACCCGGAACGTGCCGTCTTCACAGAGGAGAGTGGCACCGGTGGCGCGCTCCGCGAGCAGAGCGCGGTAGCGGTCGGGAGGCAGAGCGCAGTCTCCTGGTGGCGTGGTGCCGCTCCAGTCGGGCGCGCCGATGCCGTGGTCGCGGGCCGCGCGCCACATGCGCGGGACGAGGCGGGGTGCGAGCGGAGCGGTGGCCATCCGCTCGCACATCCACAGCAGCCGTCCGGAGCCTCGGCCAGGTCCCAGAGTGCGCCAGCGAATACGTAGGGCGAGGTCCTCGGCAGCCACGGCCGCCCAGGGGTGGACCGTGCCGATGGGACCCTGCGCACCGAGCCAGGCCAGATAGCGCTGGGCCTCCTCCAGGATGCCCGTCATGGAGCCGACGGGGATGCCCAGAACGTAGGCGGGGCGGCCGCGGAAGAGGCGGGGGCGGTTCGCGACAAGCAGCAGGACCGCGCGGGCAAGATCACCGGCCTGCGGCTTCCGGTCGGGGTCCTCGTCCGCTGCCATGGGGCTGCCGGTCTGCTCGTCGGTGTCTTCGCCGTCTTCGTCTTCCATCTCGCGCAGTACGCGGCGCAGTGCAGTGCGGGCCCGGTCGGTGAAGGGCGCCTGTTCGAGTACGGGCAGGCGAGTGCTGAGGAAGGCTGCGAGCAGCCGCTCGGCGGCGAAGGGCTCTTCGGGTACGGGGGCCTCGCGCACCGCCGCGGCCAGCTCGTCGGCGAGGGTGGCGTCGACCATGAAGCGGCTGGTCAGCCGGCCCAACGGGCTCGGTCCGAGCCGACCCGCATCGACGTCGGCGCGCAGGCAGCCCGCCGCGGTGAGAAACCGCGCCGCCTCGTGCAGGGCCTCGACACTGTCGTCCCCCTGGTACGCGGCGAACGTACCCGCCCACCACTGTTCGGCCTGCTCAAGAGTGGCAAGGCGTTCCTGGACGGTCTCGGCAAGTAGGTGGTCGGGCAGATGATCGGCAAGGCGGGACCGGACGGTGTATCCGGCAGCGAGCCGGGCCTGCCAGTGTGCGCGTTCCGCCGGGTCGGCGAGGAGGAAGGCCCACCCCTCGCGTTCGCCGGCGCCGATGCGCCCCGCGCGCCCGAACATCTGCTGGACCATGGAGACTTCGATACGGTCCAGGCCGATGGTGGTGTCGCTGACGATCACCGCCCTGGCCGGGAGGTTGACGCCTGCGGCCACGGTCGAGGTGGCGACCAGCACATCCGCCTCGCGGGCGCGGAACGCCTGCTCCGCCTCACGCTTGTAGGGCCAGTCACGGTAGTGCAGCCGTACACCCGCCTTCGTGCACAGCCGCTCGACGAGTTCGGCGTCGTCCGCGTCGACCCCGGCCGTCGGCACACCCCGGTCGGCGGCCAGCGCCAGCGCACTCGCCCGCACGCGTCGCTTGCTGCCGCAGAAGACCAGGACACTGCCGCCGTCCGCGGTGACCTCGCGGGCGATCCGCGCAGCCGCCTCGGTACGGACGGCGGCCCGCGCCACCCAGTCCGCCTCGTCGACGGCGGGCAGATGAGGCAGCTGCCAGGCGAGACGGGTGGGCCGCCAGGCGGTACGCACCAGGCGGGCACCCAGCCAGTCGGCGACCTCGTCCGCGTTGGCGACCGTCGCGGACAGACCGACGATCCGCGTCGCCGCACTGTCCTCCCGTACGCGGGTCAGCACCGCCTCCAGGACGGCACCCCGCGCGGGGTCGCCGAGCAGGTGGATCTCGTCGACGACCAGGCATCCGACCTCCGCGAGTGCGTCACGCAGCGAACCCGCACGGCAGAGCGACTCGAACTTCTCCGTGGTGGCCACCCACACATCGGCCGACCTGATCAGCTCGGTGTCCACGACGGCCTCACCGGTCAGCCGCACCACCCGCAGACCGCGCCGCCGCCACAGCTCAAGATCCCGGTCGAGCTCGTCGGTCAGCGAGCGCTGCGGCACCAGCCACGCAGCCTTGCGACCGCGCGCATGCGCGTCGAGCGCCGCGACCATCCCGACCGGGGTCTTGCCCGTCGGCGGGGAGGGAGAGGACACGGAGGACACCGTCATAGATGTCGTGAGGGTCGATGCCCGCAGGGGAGTTGATCCTGTGGACGAGGGGCGGGATGGAAGTGGCCATGGACGGTGCTCCTGGAGATCAGGTGTTGGAGGTGAGCAGAACCTTGAGCGGGCGGCGGGCGTCTCGGCGGAGTGCGGAGAGCCCCTGCGGGAGGTCGAGCAGCGGGAACCGGTCTCGTGTCAGTGCGCCGGCCCATGCGCCGCCCCGCGCGATGAGACGGAGGGCGTCCCCGAAGTCGTCGCGGTCGTCCGCGCGGCAGTACGAGAAGGAGCCCCGGACGGTTATGGATCGGCGGAAGAGGGCACGGAGCGGCAGGGAGAGTGTGACGGGTGGGGCGTAGGCGTTCTGGACGACCACGGTCCCTCCGTCGCGGACGGACTCCACGGCCTGGAGAAGCGGGGAGTCGTCGTGTCCGGACGCGGCGTCGATCACCGCGTCGCAGGACGGGAGGTTCTTGTCGTGCACCATCACGCCGGAGCCGTCGAGAGCCTGGCTCAACTCCTCTCGTCGCGCGGCCGATCGAGCCGTGACGTGGACGTCCCAGCCGACGGATGCCGCGTACACAGCGGTACATATCCCGAGCGGCCCGGTCCCGATGACCCCCAGGCGGCCAGGTGACGTACGCAGTCGCAGTCCGCAGCGGACTCCGTGCAGGGCTACGGCCATGGGGTCGGCGAGGACGCCGTGTGCGGGGTCGGCCAGGCCGGCCGGGAGCCTGACGACGCTGGACACCGGCACTCTGACGGACTCCGCGAGGCCGCCGGGCAGATCCCAGCCGATGCGGCGGAGCCCTTGGCATAACTGGGTCCGGCCCTTGGCGCATTCGTGGCATGCGCGACAGCCCACGAGTGGGTTCACCACCACCCAGTCGCCGTTCCGGGGATCGACGCCCACGATCTCGTGCCCCGGGAACCATGGGTCGGGCGTGGGGCCGTGCCAGCCCGGGAGCAGCTTGGCGGTGTCGCTGCCGCACAGGGCCGTGTACCGCGTACGGATCAGCACTGTGTCGTGGGTGGGGGTGGCGGTATCGGCCGGAGCGGCGGTGCGCCGTAGTGTGCCGGCGCGGACCGCCCACGCGGTGGGCGTGTTCATCGAGACCGTCCCTCGCGCAGGGCGGCGGGGAGGGCTTCCACCGCCGGGAGCGTGGGGCCGTGCCACGGTGTCTCGCCGAAGGCGAGCCCGTGCGGGCCGCCTCGACGTACCACGCGGAGGGCCCGCATCCCCGAGCGCCGTGCGCCGGCCAACTCGTCGCCCCCGCCGTCACCGCAGTACACGATGGCTCGACCGGCGACACCGAGCTGGGTGAGTACCAAAGAGAAGAGGCGGGCGGACGGCTTTACCGCCCCCTCGCGGCAGCTGAACACCGACACCTCGAAGTACGACGAGAGGGGCGCCTCGGCCCATGACTCGGCGATGTCAGGCGACGCGTCGCTGAGCAGCGCCAGACGTGCTCCGGCACCTCGTAGAGCGCCCCCGAGTTCCTGCCGTACCTCCCCGCTGGATGCCGATCGGCGACGACCCCGAACTGTGCCCCGTCGGGCAGTGGTGGGACGTCATCCGCGTACCCGAGGACGTTGGTCGGCGCGCAGTACAACGGCTCCGCGTGGAGCGCGAAACCGTCGGGCCGGTCTTCCTCGGGGACGAGGGCCCCGGGCCGCGCATGTACTTCCTCACGCCGCTGGGAACGGCGGCCGTCTGGACGGAGCCGGGCACCATCGCCCTGGGTGCCTGATGCCACGTCATAGTGCCGCCCGCCACCGCCGTGACTCCGCCGGGGCCGCATTGGTACGCGCTGCCTCCCGGGCCCCGGCCGCTGACTGCCCCTGCCTTGCTGGCCAGGGCGATCGGCAAGGCCCGCCGGGATCACCGAGCGGCTACGGAAGGCGAGGGCGTGTGATGTCGCTGAGTATCTCGCTCCCTTCGGCCTGGAAGCCCGTTACAGCCGCCCCCGCGAAGAGCTCGCGCTACGGGTGACGGTCCCGGCACATCTGGTTGACGGACTGGTGGCCGTCGCCCGCGAGCTGGACCCATGGAACAAAAAATCGGGCGCCAGTACCGAAGTACTGACACCCGATCGTGGCACCCATGGGCGGAATACTCGTGGAAACCACCGATCCCGTTCCCATCTTGTGGGTGCCCCCGGCAGGATTCGAACCTGCGCACCCGGCTCCGGAGGGCCGTAAACGTCTCACGCGTCTTCGCAGGTCAAAGGCTTAGGTGACGGGTCGTCGGGTGCCTCGTCCCGCGTATGTCCTACGAAATGCGTTGTACGCCCCGAAATGTGAAGTGTCAGATCTTGATGGCGGTGATTCGGCTGCCACACAGTGCGGTGAGGTCTTCCGGATCGGAGGTGAGCACGGTGACAGGGCCGGGTGAGGCCAGGGCGGTCGCGCCGAGCATGGCGTCGATGGCGTACTTGTGGCCGTGCAGGCCGGCGTCGGCGAGGAGGGTGGAAGCGTGGCGAGCGATCGGCTCGGTGATCGGTTCGATGACAAGGCGGGAAAGGGTCCACTCCAGGGCTGGACGGTTGATGCGAGGGTGGGCCACTTCCACCAAGGTGGCGGCGGACGTGATCACGCGCAGGTCGTCGGTGCGGGCAAGGGTGAGCCAGGCAGTGACGGTGCGATCGCGCAGCACGGCCTTGGCCAGTCCTTCGCTGTCGAGGACGAGTGTGCCGCCCGGGACCGCAGGGGAGCGCGTCACGCCGCGTTCGCCTCATTGTGGGCCTGCTGCCGGCGCGCTTGGTGGAGTTGGTCGCGGAGGCCCTGGATCTCGTCCTCGGTGATGGGTCCGTGTTCGGCCTCGGCAACCTGGATGAGCTCGTTGAGGTTGTCGCGCTCGATCTGGCGGGCGACGGCGGCGGCCACGTAGGCGGACAGCCCCGACGGGCCGCTGCGGGCCTTGGCGGCTTCGGCGATGTCGCGGGGCATGGTGATCGAGTACTTACCGGTAGGCTCGCTCATACTATCCATCCTACCTGCGATCCTCCCGATGCTCGGGCGGAGCTGGAAAAGGGGGGATGGCCCCGCCCGTTTCAATGCGCGCTCGCGTCCCACGCATGTCCCGTAACGCGGGGCGTCGTGCGGCGGCCAACTGGTAGCGCTCCGCTTCGCCTCTGCCCCCGGCCGAGGCTCGTTGCGGGGCCGTATTCGTCGGCCTCCCCCGCGGTAGGGGGTGGATCAGCGAGCGGAGGCGCGGGACGTCGGGAGCCCACTCCCTATCGCGGGGGAGGCGGTTGGGCCATCGGCTCGCATGCGCGGAGTGCCAAGCGCCAGGGCAGAAAGGGATGTTGCTCGCGTCCCACGCATGTCCCACAGTGCAGGGCGACGTGGGACGGCCGACTGGTAGCGCTCCGCTTCGCCTCGGAAAACCGCAGGTCAGGGGTTGGTCGCGCGGTTCCTGAACGTAAAGTGCAACGGCCACTGGTCCGGCAGCGACCAACGGCATGAAAAAGACCCTCTGCCCAGCGTTTCCGCTGATCAGAGGGTCTATCCGGAAGTGCCCCCGGCAGGATTCGAACCTGCGCACCCGGCTCCGGAGGCCGATGCTCTATCCCCTGAGCTACGGGGGCGTGTCGCCGTACTGCTTGGCGACGAATGAAACACTACCAGCTTCTGGCGGGTGTCCGTGAACAGGTAATTCCGCGCGGTCACCGTCGCGCGTCGCCCCCGCGCCCCGGCGCCGCCGTGCCCCGCGCCGCCGGCCCGGTCGCGCGCCCGTCCGCAGGGCCGCCGTGTCGGCCATGTGCCGTCCGCCGGCCACCCGTCCGGGGCTGGACATGGGCAAAACCCGGACGCAGCCCCTACGCCCGACCTACCCTTTGAGTGTGTCAGGGGCGTGTGGTCGCGTGCTTGTTGTCGACGACAACAAGGTCATCCGGCAGTTGATCAGGGTCAATCTTGAGCTTGAGGGCTTCGAGGTCGTGACCGCGGCCGATGGTGTCGAGTGTCTGGATCTGGTGCATCAGGTCTGTCCGGATGTGATCACCCTTGATGTCGTCATGCCCCGGCTCGACGGTCTGCAGACCGCCACCCGGCTCCGTTCCGATCCCCGGACCAGCCATCTGCCTGTCGCGATCATCAGCGCCGGTACGCAGTACGACGTGGACAACGGCGTCGCCGCCGGGGTCGACGCCTTCCTGGCGAAGCCCTTCGAGCCGAGCGAGCTGGTGCGGCTCGTACGACAGTTGGTGAACAGGGAGGCCCCGCCGTCGATCGACGGCAGACACCGTGCCGGGAGGGCGGAGAGCGCCGCGGGCTGACCGCATGGCGAAACCGGGTCGCGAAAGGCCCCCCTCCCTCCCATACGCTTGTCCCGTGACCCCCGCCGATCTCTCCAGGACCGTGCTGCACGCCGTGCGCCGCGCGGTCGACGAGGACGTCCTGCGCGCGCCCGTGCCCGCGCGCGTGCGGGTGGAGAGGACCAGGCCCGGCGGGACCGGGGACTACGCCTGTGCCGTCGCACTGCAGTTGGCCGGGCCCGCCGCGCGTCCGGCCAGGGAAGTGGCCGAGATCCTGCGGGACCGGGTCGCCGGTGTGCCCGGGATCGGGCGGGTCGACGTCACCGGGCCCGGGTTCCTGAGCTTCACCCTCGACGCGTCGGCCGATGTCCGGGCGCGCGAGGCACTCGTACGTGAGGTGCTGGCGCGAGGGGCCCGGTACGGGCACGGGGACGCGCTCGCCGGAGACATCCTGCAGTTCAGCCACGCCCGCGAGGTCCGGGCGGCGGTCACCACCCACACGCTGCGCGCGATCGCGCGATCGCAGGGCGCACTGGTGCGTACCAGCTGCGACGGGACGCCCGACCCGGACTGGGCGCGGCTGGGTGTCCATGTCGACGCACAGGGGAAGCCGCCGACTCCGCTCACCGCCGTCCGGCCCGTTCCCGCCGGTGCCGGCGCGGGGGAGCTGCTGCGGCGGCTCGGTCCCGACGCCACCCGGTGGGGACTGCTGCGGCCGGCCGGGCACGACCACGCCCCGCTCGGTGCGGAGCTGCTCGTCCAGGGCGCCGGCAACCCGCTCTTCCTGGTCCGTTACGCCCACTCCCGGGTCTGCGCCCTCACCCGCGGCGCGGCCCTTCTCGGATTCACCGGGATGTACGACGAGGACGTCGACGCCCCCGCACTGCTGCGTACGCTGGCCGACTACCCCCAGGCTCTCGCCGCCGCCGCCCGTCACCGCGCGCCCGACCGGCTCACCTGGCAGCTCGAAGAGGTTGCGCACGCCTTCTTCGACTTCCACGACGCCTGCCCACCGCTGCCCAAGGGCGACGAGAAACCCTCGGCCGCCCACCGCTCCCGGCTGGCCGTTGCCGAAGCTGCCGGGACGGTGCTCGCAGGCGGCCTGTCCCTGCTCGGCATCAGCGCACCCGAAGTCCTCTGAGAGACCTGAGAGAGCAGAGCAACACCATGAGCCGATCCGCACACCCCGCCGGCCCCCGTCACGCCGACGTCCTGACCGAGGGCCACTACGCAGCCCCGCCCGCCGACCTCAACGTCCTCGACGAGAAGGTCTGGGCCCGCACCGTCTCCCGCAACGACGACGGCGTCGTCGCCGTCGGCGGGATCGAAGTGACCCGGCTGGCCGAGGAATTCGGGACGCCCGCCTACTTCCTCGACGAGAGCGACTTCCGCGCCCGCTGCCGCGCCTGGGCCGACGCCTTCGGGCGGGACGCCGATGTCTTCTACGCCGGAAAGGCGTTCCTGTCGCGGGCCGTCGTGCGCTGGATCCAGGAGGAGGGGCTCAACCTCGACGTCTGCTCCGGTGGTGAGCTGACCATCGCGCTCGACGCCGGGATGCCCGCCGAACGCATCGCCTTCCACGGCAACAACAAGACCGTCGCCGAGATCGAGCGCGCCATCGAGGCCGGAGTCGGGCGGATCGTGCTCGACTCGTTCCAGGAGATCGTCCGGGTCTCGCACGTCGCACAGCGGCTCGGCCGGCGGCAGCGCGTACAGATCCGGGTGACCGTCGGCGTCGAGGCGCACACCCACGAGTTCATCGCCACCGCGCACGAGGACCAGAAGTTCGGCATCGCGCTGGCCGGGGGAGAGGCCGCCGAGGCGGTCCGCCGGGCGCTCGCCCTCGACGGGCTCGAACTCATCGGCATCCACTCGCACATCGGCTCGCAGATCTTCGACATGGCCGGCTTCGAGGTCTCCGCCCGACGTGTGGTCCAGCTCCTCGCCGAGGTGCGCGACGAGCACGGCATCGAGCTGCCGGAGATCGACCTCGGCGGTGGTCTCGGCATCGCGTACACCTCCGACGACGACCCGCGCGAGCCGCACGAGATCGCCAAGGCGCTCGGCGACATCGTGACCCGCGAGTGCGAGGCGGCCGGGCTCGCCACCCCGCGGATCTCCGTCGAACCGGGGCGCGCCATCGTCGGACCCACCGCGTTCACGCTGTACGAGGTCGGCACCGTCAAGCACCTCGAAGGGCTCCGTACGTACGTCAGTGTCGACGGCGGCATGTCGGACAACATCCGCACCGCGCTGTACGACGCCGAGTACTCCGTCGCGCTCGTCTCCCGCCGCTCCGACGCCGAGCCCATGCTCGTCCGCGTCGTCGGCAAGCACTGCGAGAGCGGCGACATCGTGGTCAAGGACGCGTTCCTGCCGTCGGACCTCGCGCCCGGCGACCTGATCGCGGTGCCCGCCACCGGCGCCTACTGCCGCGCCATGGCGAGCAACTACAACCACGCGCTGCGCCCGCCCGTCGTCGCCGTGCGCGACGGAGAGGCGCGCGTGATCGTCCGGCGGGAGACGGAGGAAGATCTCCTGCGTCTCGATGTCGGCTGATGAAATATATGTCTCAGGATCCGGACGGGTGGCAGAAACGCCCGTCCGGTGAGTGAGACTGGTCCACACATGAGCATGTATGAGAAACGAGGTCGGATGATGCGTACGCGTCCGCTGAAGGTGGCGCTGCTGGGCTGTGGAGTGGTCGGCTCAGAGGTGGCGCGCATCATGACGACGCACGCCGACGACCTCGCCGCGCGCATCGGCGCGCCCGTGGAGCTCGCCGGTGTCGCCGTCCGCCGCCCTTCCAAGGTGCGCGAGGGCATCGACCCCGCACTCATCACCACCGATGCGACCGCCCTGGTCAAACGGGGCGACATCGACGTCGTCATCGAGGTCATCGGCGGCGTCGAGCCCGCCCGCACGCTCATCACCACCGCCTTCGAGCACGGCGCGAGCGTCGTCTCCGCCAACAAGGCACTGCTCGCCGAGGACGGCGCCGCACTGCACGCCGCCGCCGAGCAGCACGGCCGGGACCTCTACTACGAGGCAGCCGTCGCCGGCGCCATTCCGCTCGTACGGCCGCTGCGCGAGTCCCTCGCCGGCGACAAGGTCAACCGGGTGCTCGGCATCGTCAACGGCACGACCAACTTCATCCTCGACAAGATGGACACCAGCGGCGCCGGCTACTCCGAGGCGCTCGACGAGGCCACCGCCCTCGGGTACGCCGAGGCCGACCCGACCGCCGATGTCGAGGGCTTCGACGCCGCCGCCAAGGCCGCGATCCTTGCCGGGATCGCCTTCCACACCCGGGTGAAGATCGGTGAGGTGCACCGCGAGGGCATCACCGAGGTCACCGCCGCCGACATCGCCTCGGCCCGCCGCATGGGCTGCACCGTCAAGCTCCTCGCCATCTGCGAGCGGGCCGCCGACGGACAGTCCGTCACCGCGCGCGTGCACCCCGCGATGATCCCGCTCAGCCACCCGCTGGCCTCCGTCCGCGAGGCGTACAACGCGGTCTTCGTCGAGGCCGAGGCCGCCGGGCAGCTGATGTTCTACGGCCCCGGCGCCGGTGGCTCGCCGACCGCCTCCGCGGTCCTCGGCGACCTGGTCGCGGTCTGCCGCAACAAGCTCGGCGAGGCCACCGGCCCCGGAGAGTCCGCGTACACGCGTCTGCCGGTCAGCCCCATGGGCGAGGTCGTCACGCGGTACCACATCAGCCTCGACGTGGCCGACAAGCCTGGCGTACTCGCCCAGGTCGCGACGGTCTTCGCCGAACAGGGCGTATCCATCGATACGGTCCGCCAGCAAGGCCGAAATTCAGGCAGCGGCGACGAAGTCGCCATCGAGCAGGGTGGCGGCGGGCGACGGGCGGGCGGAGGCGGCGAGGCATCCCTCGTCGTCGTCACCCACCGCGCGCCCGACGCCGCCCTCTCGGCGACCGTCGAGGCGCTGCGCAAGCTCGGCACCGTGCGCGGTGTCGCCAGCATCATGCGTGTTGAAGGGGAGTAAGGACCCATGACCACCAAGGGCACCCACCAGTGGCGCGGCATCATCGAGGAGTACCGGGACCGCCTTCCGGTCACGAGCACGACGCCGGTCGTCACGCTTCGTGAGGGTGGTACGCCGCTCGTTCCCGCTCAGGTCCTCTCCGAGCGTACGGGCTGCGAGGTGCACCTCAAGGTGGAGGGCGCCAACCCCACCGGGTCCTTCAAGGACCGCGGGATGACGATGGCGATCACCCGGGCCAAGGGGGAGGGCGCGCAGGCCGTGATCTGCGCCTCCACCGGCAACACCTCCGCCTCCGCCGCCGCGTACGCGGTGCGGGCCGGCATGGTCTGCGCCGTCCTCGTGCCGCAGGGCAAGATCGCGCTCGGCAAGATGGGCCAGGCGCTCGTCCACGGTGCCAAGATCCTGCAGGTCGACGGCAACTTCGACGACTGCCTGACGCTGGCCCGCTCGCTCTCGGACAACTACCCGGTGGCTCTGGTCAATTCGGTCAACCCGGTCCGGATCGAGGGCCAGAAGACCGCGGCGTTCGAGATTGTCGACGCGCTCGGCGACGCCCCGGACATCCACGTCCTGCCGGTCGGCAACGCGGGCAACATCACCGCGTACTGGAAGGGTTACACGGAGTACGCGACGGACGCGATGTCCACGCACAAGCCGCGCATGTGGGGCTTCCAGGCCTCCGGCTCCGCGCCCATCGTCCGCGGCGAGATCGTCAAGGACCCGTCGACCATCGCCACCGCGATCCGGATCGGCAACCCGGCCTCCTGGCAGTACGCGCTGGCCGCGCGGGACGAGTCGGGCGGCTTCATCGACGAGGTCACGGACCGTCAGATCCTGGCCGCCTACCGGCTGTTGGCCTCCCAGGAGGGCGTCTTTGTCGAGCCCGCCTCGGCCGCGTCGGTCGCCGGTCTGCTCAAGGCCGCCGAAGAGGGCAAGGTCGACCCGGGCCAGAAGATCGTCTGCACCGTCACCGGCAACGGCCTGAAGGATCCCGACTGGGCCGTCGCAGGTGCCCCGCAGCCGGTCACCGTACCGGTCGACGCGGCCACCGCCGCGGAGAAGCTGGGGCTCGCGTAACCGGAACAACAGCAGCTCAACCGCCCTTTTTCGGGGCGGAGAGCGCATGGGAGGCGTGCGACACGCATCGTGCGCCTCCTGTGCGCCCTATGTCGCGACAGAACCTTCCTTCGATAAGCTGTATCCACCCTGCCACGCCGCACCTGCCGCGGTGCTGCCGTCGTGGCCATTGGGTTCTCCACAGGCTTACGAAAGATCCACCGCCACAATCCCCGCCGCAACACATCCCCGCTGCCTCACAAGGAGAGTCGTCGAAGCGATGGCCGGTCCCGCCTTCCGAGCCGCCGCCGTCCGGGTGCGCGTCCCCGCTACCAGCGCCAACCTGGGCCCGGGTTTTGACGCCCTCGGCCTGTCGCTGGGGCTCTACGACGACGTCGTCGTCCGCGTCGCCGACTCCGGCCTGCACATCGACATCGCCGGCGAGGGTGCCGACACCCTGCCGCGCGACGAGAGTCACCTCCTCGTGCGCTCCCTGCGCACCGCCTTCGACCTGCTCGGCGGACAGCCCCGCGGCCTGGAGATCGTCTGCGCCAACCGCATCCCGCACGGGCGCGGCCTCGGCTCCTCCTCCGCCGCCATCTGTGCCGGCATCGTCGCGGCCCGCGCCGTGACCATCGGCGGCGACGCCCGGCTCGACGACGCGGCCCTGCTGGAGCTCGCCACCGAGATCGAGGGCCACCCCGACAACGTCGCCGCATGCCTGCTCGGCGGCTTCACGCTGGCCTGGATGGACGGCGGATCTGCCCGGGCGATCAGGATGGATCCCTCTGATTCCATCGTTCCGGTGGTTTTCGTCCCCGGCAAGCCGGTGCTCACCGAGACCGCCCGCGGACTGCTGCCGCGCACCGTCCCACACGTCGACGCCGCGTTCAACGCAGGCCGTGCGGCGCTCCTCGTCGAGGCCATGACCCGGCGCCCGGAGCTGCTGCTCGCCGCGACCGAGGACCGACTGCACCAGGAATATCGCGCCCCGGCGATGCCGGAAAGCGTGGAACTTGTCAACCGACTGCGCGCCGACGGCGTCCCTGCAGTCATCTCCGGCGCCGGGCCGACCGTGCTCGCGCTGGCCGAGGACGGTGCGGCCGACAAGGTCGCACGGCTGGCGGGCGAGGGATGGGCGGCCAACCGGCTCACTCTCGACGCCTCGGGTGCGAGTGTGCTGCCGCTCGCCCCGTAGCGAGAAGTGATTGCCGGTGAGTGAGCGAGAAGCGAGAAGTGATTGCCGGTGAGTGAGAGGGGGAATGTTTGTTGGAGCCGGTAGTGTTAACCTCAAGTCTGCAACCGACGTCTATGTGGCGCGTTGCTTCGTGTCCCTTTCCGGGGCCACCATTTCTTCCGAGAGCCTCCCCAACTGCCTGAGCAGCCTGCCTGAGCAGTTTCGAGCACGCTCCGGAACCGGCACGACACCCCTCGCTTGTCCAGGAGTGGGCCGAGCAGGGGGATGCTCGCGCCGGACCCTTGCACATTCATCTCTCCGCCGTACCCGGCGGACCACCGCCCCGGCACGGTCCGCAAGATCAAAAGACCGCAGTCGGACAGCACAACCGGTCGCCGAGCCAGAAGGCCGACGTCCGCTCCAGGGAAGGACCCTTCGTGAGCGACACCACCGATCTGATGGGCGTGACTGCCGACAAGACTGTCGACAGCGCCGCGCCCGCCGAAGGTGCTGCCACTGGCACCACCGCACGGCGCCGCCGCTCCGGCACCGGCCTCGATGGCATGGTCCTGGCCGAGCTGCAGCAGGTCGCGTCCGGCCTCGGCATCAAGGGCACTGCGCGGATGCGCAAGAGCCAGCTGATCGAGGTCATCAAGGAGACGCAGGCCGGCAGTGCTGCGCCCAAGGCCGCTGCCGCGCCCGCCGAGACCAAGCCCAAGCGGCGCGCCACCTCCAAGTCGCGCACCGGGGACGAGTCCGCCGCCGCGCCCGCCGAGAAGGCCACGGCTCAGCAGCAGATCGACATCCCCGGCCAGCCGGCCAGTGACGACCAGCCCGCGGGCGAGCGTCGTCGGCGCCGTGCGACCGCGCAGGCGGGCAGCCCGGAAACCAAGGCGGAGCCCAAGGCCGAGGCCAAGGTGGAGACGCCGGCCGAGCCGAAGAGCGAGGACCGCTCCGAGGCGAAGGCCGAAGCCGCCGTGGACACCGCCGAGGGCCGCCGGGGCGACCGTGGTCAGCGCGGTGAGCGCGGCGACCGCGGTGAGCGCGGCGACCGCGGTGAGCGTGGCGACCGTGGCGACCGCGGCGACCGCCGTGACCGTCAGCGCGACCGCCGTGGCAAGGGCGACGAGCAGGGCGGTGGCCAGGGTCAGCAGGGCGGCCAGCGCCAGCAGCGCCAGGGCCAGGGCCAGGGCCAGAGCCAGGGCCAGCAGGGTGGCGGCGGCCCGCAGGATGACGGTTACGACGACGAGGCAGGTGGCCGTCGCGGCCGCCGTGGCCGCTACCGCGACCGCCGTGGCCGTCGTGGCCGCGACGACTTCGCGAGCGATGCACCGCCGGTCACCGACGACGACGTCCTGATCCCCGTCGCGGGCATCCTGGACATCCTCGACAACTACGCGTTCATCCGGACCTCCGGCTACCTGCCGGGCCCGAACGACGTGTACGTCTCGCTCGCCCAGGTCCGCAAGAACGGCCTGCGCAAGGGTGACCACGTCACGGGTGCGGTGCGCCAGCCCAAGGACGGCGAGCGCCGCGAGAAGTTCAACGCGCTCGTCCGCCTCGACTCCGTCAACGGAATGGCGCCCGAATCCGGCCGCGGCCGCCCGGAGTTCCAGAAGCTGACCCCGCTCTACCCGCAGGACCGGCTCCGTCTGGAGACCGACTCCAACGTCCTGACGACGCGGATCATCGACCTGGTCGCTCCCATCGGCAAGGGCCAGCGAGGCCTGATCGTGGCCCCGCCGAAGACCGGCAAGACCATGATCCTGCAGGCGATCGCCAACGCGATCACCGTCAACAGCCCCGAGTGCCACCTGATGGTCGTCCTGGTCGACGAGCGTCCGGAAGAGGTCACCGACATGCAGCGGTCGGTGAAGGGCGAGGTCATCTCCTCGACCTTCGACCGTCCCGCCGAGGACCACACCACCGTCGCCGAGCTGGCCATCGAGCGCGCCAAGCGTCTCGTCGAGCTGGGTCACGACGTGGTCGTCCTGCTGGACTCGATCACCCGCCTCGGCCGCGCGTACAACCTCGCGGCCCCGGCATCCGGCCGCATCCTGTCCGGTGGTGTCGACTCGACCGCGCTGTATCCGCCGAAGCGCTTCTTCGGTGCCGCGCGCAACATCGAGGACGGCGGCTCGCTGACCATCCTGGCCACCGCGCTCGTCGAGACCGGCTCGCGCATGGACGAGGTGATCTTCGAGGAGTTCAAGGGCACCGGCAACATGGAGCTCAAGCTCGACCGGAAGCTCTCGGACAAGCGCATCTTCCCGGCGGTGGACGTCGACGCGTCCAGCACCCGTAAGGAAGAAATCCTGCTCGGCAGCGACGAGTTGGCGATTGTCTGGAAGCTGCGCCGGGTGCTCCACGCGCTCGACCAGCAGCAGGCGATCGAGCTGCTCCTGGACCGGATGAAGAAGACCCAGTCCAACGCGGAGTTCCTGCTCCAGATCCAGAAGACGACGCCCGCCCCGGGCAACGGCAACGACTGACCTCGTACCGTCCCGGCAGTCCTGGACCGCCGGTCGTCAAAAGGGCCGACCCCGCCACTTCGGTGACGGGGTCGGCCCTTTTTCCGGTGTTTCGCTCGAACCGCCCGATCCGAGACCTTCGCCACACGGCGACCGTTCCGCCCCCCGCGCCCGAATTGGCTGTAACAGGCAAGAAACCGCAGGTGGGCGCGGGGTCACCGGCTGTTCACCGGGGCTGCGTGCGGGTTCCGTCCTCATGCGGGCATCACAGGTCGCTGTGCAACCCTTCTCCGAGTCACGGCGTCGTACGAAGTGGCGACAGAGCGACACAACCAGTGCCCGAACACCACAGCAAGGGGTAGCCGGGAGCAAGCGAGGATCGAGGGAGACGGATGACCGGGCAGAGCGGGAGCAGCACCCGAATACGCGCCACCGGCAAGCGCCGGAGGAAGCCGTCCCGCCGCCGCAGGGCCACGGTCATAGCTGCCTGGACCGCGGCCGGTGTGGTCGTCGTCGGCGGTGCGGGGCTGGGATACGCGTACATGAAGCTCAACGGCAATCTCAAGGCCGTCGACATCAACGCCGCGCTCGGCAAGAACCGCCCCGTCGACGTCGACAACGGCTCGCAGGACATTCTCGTCCTCGGCTCCGACTCCCGCTCCGGCGCGAACTCCGCGTACGGCGTGGACGAAGGCACCGCCCGCTCGGACACCGCGATGGTCGTGCACGTCAACAAGGGCCACAAGACGGCAAGCGTCGTCTCCATCCCGCGCGACACCCTCGTCACCCGCCCCGACTGCACGAGCGACACCACCGGCGAGACGGTCGCGGGCCAGCAGCGCGCGATGTTCAACACGGCGTACGAGGTCGGCGGACCGGCCTGCGCGGTCAAGACCGTCGAGTCGATGTCCGGCATCCGCATGGACCACTACGTCGAGGTCGACTTCACCGGCTTCAAGAAGCTCATCGACCAGCTCGGCGGCGTCAAGATCACCACCACGCAGGCGATCGACGACTCCAAGAGCCATCTGCATCTGCAGCCCGGCACCCACACTCTCGACGGGGAGCAGTCGCTCGGCCTGGTCCGCACCCGCAAGAGCGTCGGCGACGGCAGCGACCTCGGCCGCATCCAGCTCCAGCAGGCGTTCATCAAGGCGCTGATGGAACAGGCGAAGAGCGTCGGGGTGTTCTCGAACCCGAAGACTCTGTTCGACCTCGCGGACACGGCGACGAAGGCCGTCACCACCGACTCCGACCTGGGTTCGGTCCCGAAGCTCACCGGCTTCGCCACCGGTCTCAAGGGGCTCAGTTCGAAGAACGTCACCATGGTGACGATGCCCGTGCAGTACGACCCGGCCGACCCGAACCGCGTCGTACCGTTGGAGGAGTCCGCGCAGCAGGTGTGGACCGCCCTCAAGCACGACAAGCCGATCCCGGCCTCCGCCACCGAGAAGTCGGCGGGCGACAAGGGCGAGGCCGGCAAGGTCGTCCAGTAGACCTTTGTCATATCAGTAACAGGACAGTCATGATGTGTTCCCGAACGGTCGGGAATAGTTGCGGCCCGACCCCGGTTTTGGGAGATACGGCCGGTCCTGGCAGACTGGTACGTCGGCCCCGGTTCACGGATGCGCAAATCCGCGCGTGCGACCCGGCGCCCTCCCGAACCTAGGAGACACCCTTGAAGCGCGACATTCACCCCGAGTACGTCGAGACGCAGGTCAGCTGCACCTGTGGCGCGTCGTTCACCACCCGGAGCACCATCGGCGGCGGCAACATCCGCGCCGACGTCTGCTCCGAGTGCCACCCGTTCTACACGGGCAAGCAGAAGATCCTCGACACCGGTGGCCGTGTGGCCCGCTTCGAGGCCCGCTTCGGCAAGGCTGCAGGCTCCGCCAACAAGTAGCGAGCTCTTGCGCCGGTCCTTGGCGCCCTCTTCCCGGGGGCGCCGGGGCCGGCGTTTTTTTCCGGCCGGGTGTACGGGGTCTCCCCGCAGCCCGCCCGGACAGCACGACGCCGTTCAGCAGGCATAACGAGTAACGAAAACCAGGAGCCCCCGATGTTCGAGGCGGTCGAGGAACTGATCGGCGAACAGGCCGATCTTGAGAAGAAGCTCGCGGATCCCGCGGTCCACGCCGACCAGGCCAACGCGCGCAAGCTCAACAAGCGCTACGCCGAGCTGACCCCGATCGTCGGTGCGTACCGCTCCTGGAAGCAGACCGGTGACGACATCGAAACCGCCCGCGAGCTCGCCGCGGACGACCCCGAGTTCGCCGCCGAGGTCAAGGACCTGGAGAAGCAGCGCGAGGAGCTCACCGAGAAGCTCCGCCTCCTCCTGGTGCCGCGCGACCCCAGTGACGACAAGGACGTGCTCCTGGAGATCAAGGCAGGCGCGGGCGGCGACGAGTCCGCCCTCTTCGCCGGCGATCTGCTGCGCATGTATCTGCGCTACGCCGAGCGAGTCGGCTGGAAGACCGAGATCATCGACTCCACCGAGTCCGAGCTCGGCGGCTACAAGGACGTCCAGGTCGCGGTGAAGACCAAGGGCGGTAACGGTGCCACCGAGCCCGGCCAGGGCGTGTGGGCCCGGCTGAAGTACGAGGGCGGGGTGCACCGCGTGCAGCGCGTGCCGTCCACCGAGTCGCAGGGCCGCATCCACACCTCCGCCGCCGGTGTGCTCGTCACGCCCGAGGCGGAGGAGGTCGACGTCGAGATCCACGCCAACGATCTCCGTATCGACGTCTACCGCTCCTCGGGCCCCGGCGGCCAGTCCGTCAACACCACGGACTCCGCCGTCCGCATCACGCACCTGCCGACCGGTGTCGTCGCCTCCTGCCAGAACGAGAAGAGCCAGCTCCAGAACAAGGAGCAGGCGATGCGTATCCTGCGTTCGCGGCTGCTTGCCGCGGCCCAGGAAGCGGCCGAGCAGGAAGCCTCGGACGTCCGGCGCAGCCAGGTGCGTACCGTCGACCGTTCCGAGAAGATCCGTACGTACAACTTCCCGGAAAACCGGATCTCGGACCACCGCGTCGGCTTCAAGGCGTACAACTTGGACCAGGTGCTCGACGGGGAGCTGGACACCCTGATCCAGGCCTGTGTCGACGCCGACTCCGCCGCCAAGCTCGCCGCCGCATAAGAACGCCCGCCCCGCCCGTAAACCCGTACGGAGAACCGCGATGAACCTGCTGCTCGCCGAGGTGGCCCAGGCCACCCAGCGGCTGGCCGACGCCGGTGTACCCTCGCCGCGATTCGACGCGGAGGAACTCGCCGCGTTCGTGCACGGCGTCAAGCGGGGCGAGCTGCACCAGGTGCCGGACGAGGACTTCGACGCCCGGTACTGGGAGACCATCGCCCGCCGAGAAGCCCGCGAACCGCTCCAGCACATCACCGGCCGCGCCTTCTTCCGCTACCTGGAGCTCCAGGTCGGCCCCGGCGTCTTCGTGCCCCGCCCGGAGACCGAGTCGGTCGTCGGCTGGGCGATAGACGCCGTCCGCGCGATGGATGTCGTCGAGCCGCTGATCGTCGACCTCTGCACGGGCTCGGGCGCCATCGCCCTCGCCATGGCCCAGGAGGTGCCGCGCTCGCGCGTGCACGCCGTGGAGCTCTCCGAGGACGCCCTCAGATGGACGCGGAAGAACGCCGAGGGGTCTCGGGTCACCGTGCACCGCGGAGACGCTCTGACGGCCCTTCCCGAGCTCGACGGCCAGGTCGACCTGGTCATCTCCAACCCGCCGTACATCCCCCTCACCGAGTGGGAGTACGTGGCACCCGAGGCCCGTGACCACGATCCGGAGATGGCGCTCTTCTCCGGCGAGGACGGCCTCGACACCATCCGCGGCCTTGAACGCACCGCGCACCGCCTGCTGCGCCCGGGTGGCCTCGTCGTCATCGAGCACGCCGACACCCAGGGCGGCCAGGTGCCGTGGATCTTCACCGAGGAGCGGGGCTGGGCCGACGCGGCCGACCACCCCGATCTGAACCGACGGCCCCGGTTCGCGACGGCCCGCAAGGCCATGCCGTGACCGGCGCCCCGCACCCGCACGACCCGTACCCGCCATACCCGTACATGCTTGAGGAGGCCGGCTGATGGCACGGCGATACGACTGCAACGACGCGACCGACCGTACGACGGGTCTGCGTGAAGCCGCGTCCGCCGTCCGCCGCGGAGAGCTGGTCGTGCTGCCCACCGACACCGTGTACGGGATCGGTGCCGACGCCTTCAGTTCCGAGGGCGTCGCCGACCTGCTCGACGCCAAGGGCCGCGGCCGCAACATGCCGACCCCTGTCCTGATCGGTTCCCCGAACACCCTGCACGGCCTCGTCACGGACTTCTCCGAGCAGGCCTGGGAGCTCGTCGACGCCTTCTGGCCGGGAGCCCTCACGCTCGTCGCCAAGCACCAGCCCTCGCTCCAGTGGGACCTCGGCGACACCCGCGGCACCGTCGCCATCCGGATGCCGCTGCACCCGGTCGCCATCGAACTGCTCACCGAGGTCGGCCCGATGGCCGTCTCCAGCGCCAACCTCACCGGACACCCGGCTCCCGAGGACTGCGACGCCGCCCAGGAGATGCTCGGTGACGCCGTCTCCGTCTACCTCGACGGCGGCCCGACGCCCGGCATCGTGCCGTCCTCGATCGTCGACGTCACCGGCAAGGTCCCGGTCCTGCTGCGGGCCGGAGCCCTCTCCGTCGAGGAACTCCGCAAGGTGGTACCGGACCTCGAGGTGGCCAATTGACCGCCCCTGAGGGGCGTGGCATAGCGGGGCGGACCGACACCTTCCGCATCCTCCACGTCAGCACCGGCAACGTCTGCCGCTCGCCGATCACCGAGCGGCTGACCCGCCATGCCCTGGTGGACCGGCTCGGCGACTCGCTCAGCGGCGGCCTGATCGTGGAGAGCGCGGGCACCTGGGGGCACGAAGGCGCCCCGATGGAAGCCAACGCCGAGATCGTCCTCGCCGACTTCGGCGCCGATGCCACCGGCTTCGTCGGCCGCGAGCTCCTCGACGAGCACGTGATCCGCGCCGACCTCGTCCTGACCGCCACCCGGGACCACCGCGCCCAGGTGATCTCGATGGGTCACTCGGCCGGCCTGAGGACGTTCACGCTCAAGGAATTCACCCGGCTGGTCCGGGCCATAGACCCTGCGACGCTGCCCGACCCGCGCGACGAGGGCGTCGTCGAACGCGCCCGTGCGCTGGTCCGTGCGGCCGCCGCGCTGCGCGGCTGGCTGCTGGCCCCCACTGCCGAGGCGGACGAGGTCTACGACCCGTACGGCGCCCCGATCACGTTCTTCCGTTCCATCGGCGACGAGATCAACCAGGCGCTCGACCCGGTGGTCACCGCACTGACGGGCGTACCGGCCCCGCACTGACGCGCCCGGGCAGCGGGCGGGCGCACGCGTACCGGCCTACATTGGATCCGACGCCAACGCATCCCCCTCCCCAGGCCCGGAGCCGTCAGATGTCGGTCACCACTCCCGCCGCACCCTCCTCCGCCCCCGTCACCGCCCTGCCGCAGGACTTCGGCGCCCTGCTCCGGGGAGACCCGGAAATCGCCGACGTGCTGCTGGGGGAGCTACACCGGCAGTCGAGCACGCTGCAGCTGATCGCCGCCGAGAACTTCACCTCCCCCGCGGTCCTCGCCGCCCTCGGCTCGCCGCTCGCCAACAAGTACGCCGAGGGCTACCCCGGCGCCCGCCATCACGGCGGCTGCGAGCTGGCCGACGCCGCCGAACTCATCGCCGTCCAGCGGGCCACTGCGCTCTTCAGCGCCGAGCACGCGAACGTTCAGTCGCACTCCGGCTCCTCGGCCGTCCTGGCGGCGTACGCGGCCCTGCTGCGCCCCGGCGACACGGTGCTCGCGATGGGACTCCCGTACGGCGGACATCTGACCCATGGCTCGCCCGCCAACTTCTCCGGCCGATGGTTCGAGTTCGTCGGGTACGGGGTCGACTCGGAGAGCGGCCTGATCGACTACGAGCAGGTGCGCACCCTGGCCCGGGCACACCGGCCCAAGGCGATCGTCAGCGGCTCGATCTCGTACCCCCGCCATCCCGACTACGAGACGTTCCGCGAGATCGCCGACGAGGTCGGCGCGTATCTGATCGCCGACGCCGCGCACCCGATGGGGCTGATCGCCGGGGGAGCGGCGCCCAGTCCCGTCCCGTACGCCGACGTGGTGTGTGCCACCACGCACAAGGTGCTGCGCGGTCCGCGCGGCGGCATGATCCTGTGCGGATCGGAGCTGGCCGAGCGGATCGACCGGGCGGTCTTCCCGTTCACCCAGGGCGGCGCGCAGATGCACACGGTCGCGGCGAAGGCGGTCGCGTTCGGCGAGGCGGCAACACCGGCGTTCACCGTGTACGCCCATCAGGTGGTGGCACACGCCCGGGTTCTGGCGGCCGGTCTGGAGGCCGAGGGGTTCGAGGTGACCACCGGCGGCACGGACACCCACCTGATCGTCGCGGACCCGGCGCCACTGGGCGTCGACGGCCGCACCGCCCGCGAACGGCTCGCGGCGGCGGGCATGGTGCTGGACACCTGCGCGCTGCCTTACGGGGACGCCCGGGGCATCAGGCTCGGCACTGCCGCGGTCACCACCCAGGGCATGAACGACACCGACATGGCGCGGCTCGCGGTGCTCTTCGGGGCTGCGGTACGTGAGGAAGGCGACGTCCGCGCCGAGGTGAGGGAACTGGCCGGGAAATATCCTCCCTATCCGGGGTAGACGCGGTCCATGCAACCATCACCCGTACCTCCGTGTCCTCAACCATGAGGCCGACGTAGTTAAGGTGTGGGCTGAGATGGCCGGCGATATCTGTGGGGCAGCCCGTGCGTGACTACTTGCTGACACTCTGTGTCACGGCCGCGGTGACCTATCTGCTCACCGGCCCGGTGCGGAAGTTCGCCATCGCGGTCGGGGCGATGCCCGCGATCCGTGCGCGTGACGTCCACCGAGAACCGACACCGAGGCTCGGTGGCATCGCCATGTTCGGCGGGCTGTGCGCCGGACTGATCGTCGCGGCCCATCTGTACAACCTCGACGGTGTGTTCCAGCTCTCCAGCGAACCGCGGGCGCTGCTCTCCGGCGCCGCGCTGATCTGGCTGATCGGCGTCCTCGACGACAAGTTCGAGATTGATGCGCTGATCAAGCTCGGCGGGCAGATGATCGCCGCCGCGGTCATGGTCATCCAGGGGCTGACGATCCTGTGGCTGCCGATCCCCGGCATCGGCACGGTCGCGCTCACCCAGTGGCAGGGCACGCTGCTCACCGTCGCGCTGGTCGTCATCACGATCAACGCGGTCAACTTCGTCGACGGCCTGGACGGTCTGGCGGCCGGCATGGTGTGCATCGCCTCGGCCGCGTTCTTCCTCTACACGTACCGGCTCTGGTACGGGCACATGATCGAGGCGGCCGCCCCTGCGACGCTCTTCACAGCGATCCTGATGGGCATGTGCCTCGGCTTCCTGCCGCACAACATGCATCCCGCCCGGATCTTCATGGGTGACTCCGGCTCGATGCTGATCGGTCTCGTGCTGGCCGCCGGTGCGATTTCTGTCACGGGGCAGGTCGACCCGGACGCGATGAAGCTCTTCGCGGGCAGTGAGCGCGAGGCCACGCATGCGATGCTGCCGGTCTTCATTCCGCTGCTGCTGCCGCTGACGATCATCGCGATCCCGGCCGCGGACCTGGTGCTGGCGATCGTCCGGCGCACCTGGAACGGTCAGTCGCCGTTCGCCGCGGACCGCGGCCATCTGCACCACCGGCTGCTGGAGATCGGCCATTCGCACAGCAGGGCCGTGCTGATCATGTACTTCTGGTCGGCCCTGATCGCCTTCGGTGCGGTCGGCTACTCCGTGCACTCGGCGTCGCTGTGGATCGTGCTGGTGGTCATGGGGCTGAGCGCGGTGGGTCTGGTCCTGCTGCTGATGCCCCGCTTCACACCGCGCGCCCCGCGCTGGGCGGAGCGCTTCGTGCCGCCCCGCTACCGCCGCTGGGACCAGCGGGGCTCCGGAGCCGCGTCCTCAGCCGCGCACGAGGCACAACAGGAGCCCCGGGAACCGCAAATGGGGCAGGACGAGCACGAGCCGCGGGAGCCGGCACACGTCGTCGTCGGTGTCTCCGGCGTCAACGGAGCGACCGCGATCGGACCCCGTTCGCGTTCTTCGGAAATTCGTAAGGCTGATTCCACCCGCTGACGATTCGGGCATCAAGGGGCAATACCAGACAAGATGTCGAGTTGCCTTGCTCACGCGCGCGGATTAACTCTCATGTGTGACAGCAAGCACACTTTCTTAGTAAAGACCTCATCAAATAGTTTGTGATACCGTTCACTAAGCCCGACGACACAGCCGAAGGACCCCAGTGAGGCGGTCCTTTGGCCCGAGGCGTCGACTCGGACCGGGCCTACGCTCGTCCATGACGACACACTGCCAACCCCCTGCAAGCGGAGCTGCCGCCATGCCGTCCAACGACGTCCGGACTCTCCTTCAAACCGCCGTACCCACCGCTGTCGCCGGTGCTGTTGCCGCCGCGATCAGTGGTGGCGTGGCCGGCGGCAAGGGAGCCCTGGGCGCGGTCGTCGCGACGATCGTGGTGATTCTCTTCATGGGGATCGGGCTCGTGGTCCTGCAGCGGACCGCCAAGTCCTTCCCTCAGCTGTTCCAGGCAATGGGACTGATGCTCTACACGGCACAGCTCCTGCTGCTGTTCATCTTCGTCGCGGCCTTCAAGAACACCACGTTGTTCAACCCGAAGGCCTTTGCGATCACGTTGGTCGCGACCACACTCGTGTGGATCGCCGCACAAGCGCGCGCACACATGAAGGCCAAGATCCTTTACGTCGAACCCGAGTCCGACAAGGGTGAAAAGCCCAAGAACACGGGGTCGAAGTCGTGAAGGGTAGGGGCGGGATAAGCGCGGGTTCACGACCCTGCTATCGTCCGGTTCCAACTGCGGCACTGCGGGCGCGGGCATGTGAGCTGACGCCTGTTCGATCGCGAGGCTCAATGCCTGACCGCCGCCCACACATCCGTTACACCAGTCCAGTGCCGAACCGCGGCTGCGCGCCGCGCCGACACAACGAGGTTGCCGTACCTATGCGCCACGCTGAAGGAGCCCGCGGTGAGTGCTGACCCGACACAGGTGCTCGCCTTCGAGACCGATTGCCACATCTTCTCCGGTTGTGGTTTCCCGGCACCCGGCTTGCACTCGTTCCTGTTCGAGCCCCTCTGGGGTGATGCGGACAGCAACCTGTACTTCAACAAGACGATGCTGCTGGCGCTGCTCGGCTCGATCGTCATCGTCGGCTTCTTCTGGGCGGCTTTCGCCAGGCCGAAGCTCGTTCCGGGCAAGCTGCAGATGGTGGCCGAGGCCGGCTACGACTTCGTACGCCGAGGTGTCGTCTACGAGACGATCGGCAAGCGCGAGGGCGAGAAGTACGTCCCGCTTGTGGTCACCCTGTTCTTCTTCGTCTGGATGATGAACCTCTGGTCCATCATCCCGGTCGCCCAGTTCCCCGTGACGGCGATCATCTCCTACCCGGCCGTGCTTGCGGGGATCGTGTACATCTTGTGGGTCTCCCTGACCTTCAAGAAGCACGGTTTCGTCGGAGCCTTCAAGAACTTCACGGGCTACGACAAGAGCCTCGGCAGCGTCCTGCCGCTCTCGATGACCATCGAGCTCTTCTCGAACCTGCTCGTCAGGCCGTTCACCCACGCCGTCCGGCTCTTTGCCAACATGTTCGCGGGCCACACCCTGCTGCTGCTCTTCACCATCGCCAGCTGGTACTTGCTCAACGGCATCGGCATCGCCTACGCGGGTGTCTCGTTCGTGATGGTCATCGTGATGACCGCCTTCGAGCTCTTCATCCAGGCTGTCCAGGCCTATGTGTTCATCCTGCTGACCTGCAGCTACATCCAGGGCGCTCTCGCCAAGGGCCACTGAGCACCCCACCTCCTGAAGCACCCGGTGGCCAACCCCCACCGGACCAAGAAAGAGAAGGAAGAACCGGCATGTCTGCTCTCCAGACCCTCGCCGCCACCAGCGTCGAAATCAAGGGCAACCTCGGCTCCATCGGTTACGGCCTCGCCGCGATCGGCCCCGGCGTCGGCGTCGGCATCATCTTCGGTAACGGCACCCAGGCGCTCGCCCGTCAGCCCGAGGCTGCCGGTCTCATCCGTGCCAACCAGATTCTCGGCTTCGCCTTCTGTGAGGCGCTCGCCCTGATCGGTCTGGTCATGCCGTTCGTCTACCCGACCTCCTGACCGGTCGCGAACAGCCCATTCGACGGAAGGCACTGACGTGAACCCTCTGGTTCAGCTCGCGGCGGAGAAACCGGAAAACCCGCTCATCCCGCCGATCCCTGAGCTCGTCATTGGCTTCATCGCCTTTGTCATCGTTTTCGGCTTCCTCGCCAAGAAGCTCCTCCCGAACATCAACAAGGTTCTGGAAGAGCGTCGCGAGGCCATCGAAGGCGGTATCGAAAAGGCCGATGCGGCCCAGACCGAGGCCCAGAGCGTGCTTGAGCAGTACAAGGCTCAGCTCGCCGAGGCGCGCCACGAAGCCGCGCGCCTGCGCCAGGAGGCGCAGGAGCAGGGCGTCGTGATCCTGCAGGAGATGCGGGCGGAAGGCCAGAGGCAACGCGAGGAGATCATCGCTGCCGGCCACGCCCAGATCGAGGCCGACCGCAAGGCTGCGGCCGCCGCGCTGCGTCAGGACGTGGGCAAGCTCGCCACCGACCTGGCCGGCAAGCTCGTCGGCGAGTCCCTCGAGGACCACGCCCGGCAGAGCGGCACCATCGACCGTTTCCTCGACGAGCTCGAGGCGAAGGCCGAGGCTGTCCGATGAACGGCGCGAGCCGCGAGGCACTGGCTGCCGCACGCGAGCGTCTCGACGCGCTGACCGACAGCACGTCGGTCGACGCGGCGAAGCTCGCCGAGGAGCTGGCCGCCGTCACGGCGCTGCTCCAGCGCGAGGTGTCACTGCGGCGGGTCCTGACCGACCCGTCGCAGGCCGGTGAGGCCAAGGCGGAACTGGCCGGACGGCTGCTGCGCGGTCAGGTGGGCGGCGAGACCGTCGACCTGATCTCGGGCATGGTCCGCTCCCGCTGGTCGCAGTCGCGCGACCTGGTCGACTCGGTCGAGGAACTGGCGAACATCGCAGACCTCACCGCCGCCCAGCGCAGCGGGGATCTCGACGACGTCGAGGACGAGCTCTTCCGGTTCGGCCGGATCGTCGCCTCCGACAAGGAGCTGCGCGCCGCGCTCACCAACCGGTCCGCGTCCACCGCCGCCAAGGGCGAGCTGCTGCGCAGCCTGCTCGGCGGCAAGGCGCGGCCCGCCACCGAGCGCCTCGTCGTGCGGCTTGTGACCCAGCCGCGTGGACGTAGCCTGGAAGCGGGACTCGAGTCCCTCTCCAAGCTTGCCGCGGAGCGCCGGGACCGCATGGTCGCCGTGGTCACGTCGGCAGTGCCGCTGAGCGATCAGCAGAAGCAGCGTCTAGGCGCCGCACTGGCGACGATCTACGGTCGGCCGATGCACCTGAATCTCGATATGGACCCGACGGTCCTCGGCGGGATCTCGGTGCGGGTCGGTGACGAGGTCATCAACGGCACCATCGCGGAGCGCCTCGACGAGGCGACCCGTCGCATGGCCGGCTGACACAGCGCAGCAACAGAACAAGCAAGACCAGCGGCCCGGTTGGGCCGTGCAGAAATTGCAGAAGATTCCTGGGGGTCGGCCCCCAGACCCCCTTAAGAAACTTCGGGCCCAACAAGGAGAGCAGGGAACCCAGATGGCGGAGCTCACGATCCGGCCGGAGGAGATCCGGGACGCGCTGGAGAACTTTGTCCAGTCGTACAAGCCGGACGCGGCCTCGCGCGAGGAGGTCGGTACGGTCAGCGCTGCCGGCGACGGCATTGCGAAGGTCGAGGGTCTTCCCTCGGCCATGGCGAACGAGCTGCTGAAGTTCGAGGACGGAACCCTCGGTCTCGCCCTCAACCTCGAGGAGCGCGAGATCGGTGCGATCGTTCTCGGCGAGTTCAGCGGAATCGAGGAGGGCCAGCCGGTGCAGCGCACCGGTGAGGTGCTCTCCGTCGGCGTCGGCGAGGGTTACCTCGGCCGCGTCGTCGACCCGCTCGGCAACCCGATCGACGGTCTCGGCGAGATCGCGACCGACAGCCGCCGCGCCCTCGAGCTGCAGGCCCCTGGCGTCATGGTCCGTAAGTCGGTGCACGAGCCGATGCAGACCGGCTACAAGGCCGTCGACGCCATGGTGCCGATCGGCCGCGGCCAGCGTCAGCTGATCATTGGTGACCGTCAGACCGGTAAGACCGCTCTGGCCGTCGACACGATCATCAACCAGCGCGACAACTGGCGCTCGGGCGACGTGAACAAGCAGGTGCGCTGCATCTACGTCGCCATCGGTCAGAAGGGCTCCACCATCGCCTCCGTGCGCGGTGCCCTGGAAGAGGCCGGCGCGCTCGAGTACACGACCATCGTCGCCGCCCCGGCGTCCGACCCGGCCGGCTTCAAGTACCTTGCGCCGTACACCGGTTCGGCCATCGGTCAGCACTGGATGTACCAGGGCAAGCACGTCCTGATCATCTTCGACGACCTCTCGAAGCAGGCCGACGCCTACCGCGCCGTGTCGCTTCTGCTGCGCCGTCCGCCGGGCCGTGAGGCCTACCCGGGCGACGTCTTCTACCTCCACTCGCGTCTGCTGGAGCGCTGCGCGAAGCTCTCCGACGAGATGGGCGCCGGTTCGATGACGGGCCTCCCGATCGTCGAGACCAAGGCGAACGACGTGTCGGCGTTCATCCCGACCAACGTCATCTCCATCACCGACGGTCAGTGCTTCCTGGAGTCCGACCTGTTCAACGCCGGCCAGCGTCCGGCCCTGAACGTCGGTATCTCGGTCTCCCGTGTCGGTGGCTCCGCCCAGCACAAGGCGATGCGCCAGGTCTCCGGCCGTCTGCGTGTCGACCTCGCCCAGTACCGCGAGCTGGAGGCGTTCGCCGCCTTCGGTTCCGACCTGGACGCGGCCTCGAAGGCGTCGCTGGAGCGCGGTAAGCGCATGGTCGAGCTGCTGAAGCAGCCGCAGTACTCCCCGTACCCGGTCGAGGAGCAGGTCGTCTCCATCTGGGCCGGCACCACCGGCAAGATGGACGACGTCCCGGTCGAGGACATCCGTCGCTTCGAGAGCGAGCTGCTGGAGTACCTGCGCCGTGAGCGCAAGGACCTCCTGACCAGCATTGCCGAGGGCGCCAAGATGTCCGACGACACGCTGCAGTCGGTCGCCGACGCGGTGGCCGCCTTCAAGCAGCAGTTCGAGACCTCGGACGGCAAGCTTCTGGGCGAGGGCTGATCGATGGGCGCTCAGCTTCGCGTTTACAAGCGCCGCATTCGCTCCGTCACCGCCACGAAGAAGATCACCAAGGCGATGGAGATGATCGCCGCTTCGCGCATCGTCAAGGCGCAGCGTCAGGTGGCGGCGTCGACGCCGTACGCGACCGAGCTCACCCGTGCGGTGACCGCGGTGGCGACCGGCTCCACCACCAAGCACCCGCTGACCACCGAGGCCGACGCACCGGCACGGGCCGCGATCCTGCTCATCACGAGCGACCGCGGTCTGGCCGGCGGTTACTCCTCCAACGCCATCAAGGCGGCGGAGCGACTGACCGAGCGCCTGCGCGGTGAGGGCAAGGAGGTCGTCACGTATGTGATCGGCCGCAAGGGTGTCGCCTACTACGGCTTCCGTGAGCGCAAGATCGCGGACTCGTGGACCGGCTTCACCGACAGCCCGACGTATGCGGATGCGAAGCGGGCTGCGGCCCCGCTGATCGAAGCGGTCACCCAGGAGACCGCCGAGGGCGGCGTGGACGAGCTGCACATCGTCTTCACCGAGTTCGTCTCGATGATGACGCAGAACCCGGTGGAGAGCCGGATGCTGCCGCTCAGCCTCGACACCACGAAGGAAGAAGAGGGCAAGGGCGAGCTCCTGCCGCTGTTCGACTTCGAGCCGTCGGCGGAGGACGTCCTCGACGCCCTGCTTCCGCGGTACGTCGAGAGCCGGATCTACAACGCGCTGCTGCAGGCCGCTGCTTCCGAGCACGCTGCCCGCCGTCGCGCGATGAAGTCGGCCACCGACAACGCCGGTGAGCTCATCAAGAGCCTCTCCCGGCTTGCCAACGCGGCCCGACAGGCCGAAATCACCCAGGAAATCAGCGAGATCGTCGGTGGTGCCAGTGCGCTGGCCGACGCGACCGCGGGGAGTGACAAGTAATGACGACCACAGTTGAGACGGCCGTTGCCACGGGCCGCGTCGCCCGGGTCATCGGCCCGGTCGTCGACGTGGAGTTCCCCGTCGACGCCATGCCGGAGATCTACAACGCGCTGACCGTCCAGGTGGCCGACCCGGCCGAGAACGGCAAGCTCAAGAAGCTGACGCTCGAGGTCGCCCAGCACCTCGGCGACGGCGTGGTCCGCGCGATCTCGATGCAGCCCACCGACGGTCTGGTCCGCCAGGCCCCGGTGACCGACACGGGCGCCGGTATCACGGTGCCAGTCGGCGAGATGACCAAGGGCAAGGTGTTCAACACCCTCGGTGAGATCCTGAACAAGCCCGAGGCCGAGGCCGAGGTCACCGAGCGCTGGCCGATCCACCGCAAGGCGCCCAGCTTCGACCAGCTCGAGTCGAAGACCGAGATGTTCGAGACCGGCGTCAAGGTCATCGACCTTCTCACCCCGTACGTCAAGGGTGGAAAGATCGGTCTGTTCGGTGGTGCCGGTGTCGGCAAGACCGTTCTGATCCAGGAAATGATCTACCGCGTGGCCAACAACCACGACGGTGTGTCGGTGTTCGCCGGTGTCGGCGAGCGCACCCGTGAGGGCAACGACCTCATCGAGGAAATGGCCGACTCGGGCGTCATCGACAAGACCGCCCTTGTCTTCGGTCAGATGGACGAGCCCCCGGGCACCCGTCTCCGTGTCGCGCTTGCCGGTCTGACCATGGCGGAGTACTTCCGCGATGTGCAGAAGCAGGACGTACTCTTCTTCATCGACAACATCTTCCGGTACACCCAGGCCGGCTCCGAGGTCTCCACGCTGCTCGGCCGTATGCCGTCCGCAGTGGGTTACCAGCCGAACCTGGCCGACGAGATGGGTCTGCTGCAGGAGCGCATCACGTCGACCCGCGGTCACTCGATCACCTCGATGCAGGCGATCTACGTCCCCGCGGACGACCTGACCGACCCGGCCCCGGCCACCACCTTCGCCCACCTCGACGCGACGACGGTTCTCTCCCGTCCGATCTCCGAGAAGGGCATCTACCCGGCCGTGGACCCGCTGGACTCCACGTCCCGGATCCTGGACCCGCGCTACATCGCGCAGGACCACTACGCGGTGGCCATGCGTGTCAAGGGGATCCTTCAGAAGTACAAGGACCTCCAGGACATCATCGCGATCCTCGGTATCGACGAGCTGGGCGAGGAGGACAAGCTCGTTGTCCACCGTGCCCGTCGTGTCGAGCGCTTCCTGTCGCAGAACACCCACGTCGCCAAGCAGTTCACCGGCGTGGACGGTTCGGACGTGCCGCTCGAGGAGTCGATCGCCGCGTTCAACTCGATCTGCGACGGTGAGTACGACCACTTCCCGGAGCAGGCGTTCTTCATGTGCGGTGGCATTGAGGACCTCAAGGCCAACGCCAAGGAGCTCGGCGTCTCCTGAGCCCATGGCTCACCGAGGGGGGCGGGTGCGTCCCGTCCCCCTCACCACGCCCCGTAGAATTGACCCAACACCCGGCTTCAACGGCCGGGTGGTGACCCGAGGAGCCACTCTTGGCTGCTGAGCTGCACGTCGAGCTGGTCGCCGCGGACCGCAGTGTCTGGTCCGGCGAGGCCACCCTGGTCGTCGCGCGTACCACGTCCGGCGACATCGGCGTCATGCCCGGTCACCAGCCGCTTCTCGGTGTGCTGGAGTCGGGCCCGGTGACGATCCGTACGAGCGAGGGCACAACCGTAGTCGCGGCTGTGCACGGCGGTTTCCTCTCGTTCGCGGACGACAAGCTTTCTCTGCTGGCGGAGATCGCCGAGCTGGCGGACGAGATCGACGTCGAGCGCGCCGAGCGTGCGCTGGAGCGTGCGAAGTCGGACACGGACGGCGCCGCCGAGCGTCGCGCCGATGTGCGAATCCGCGCGGTGGCGGTGCGTTAGGCACCCCGCCGAATGTCTTTACCCTCAGCCGCGGCCCGAGCTGGAACTCTCCAGACCGTGCCGCGGCTGAGGCGATGCAGGTGCAGTCCGGGTGGTATCCGTTACTCGACGATGCGAGGAGGTCGGTGGAGATGGTCCTCGCTTTGTGGGTGTGCGGCCTGGTCGTCGTACTGGTTGCGGTGGCTCTCTTCGTCTTCGGTCTGCGCCGGCGGCTGATCCAGCGCTCCGGTGGGACCTTCGACTGCAGCGTGCGGTGGAACGTGTCGGCCGAGCCCGATCTCTCGGGCAAGGGCTGGGTGTACGGCGTTGCGCGCTACAGCGGTGACCGTATCGACTGGTTCCGTGTCTTCTCGTACGCTCCCCGGCCCCGCCGGGTCCTTGAGCGTTCCGCGATCGAGGTGATCGACCGACGGCTGCCCGAGGGCGAGGAGGAGCTCGCGCTGCTCTCCGACGCCGTCGTGCTCGGCTGTCTCCACCGGGAGACGCGCCTGGAACTGGCGATGAGCGAGGACGCCCTGACCGGTTTCCTCGCCTGGCTGGAGGCGGCTCCGCCCGGCCAGCGAGTCAATGTTGCTTGAGACGGGCCTCGCTCGAAGGGGCCCCCGGGCGATGTCCGGGGCAGGGTGAACGTCACCCGACAGGCTCTGAGGCCCGTAACGGCAGGCGCGGCACGGACACCACGCACGACACGGACAGCAGCACAGCACAGCGAAAGCCGGGGAGACAGGGGGCGGACCTGTCTCCCCGGCCGCTTTCCGGGGTCGTGCGCTGATCCCGAAGGGGATCGTGGGGGTTACTTCAGGCCGCTGTTGATCGCGCTCACGAGCTCACCGTTGCTGGTGTCACCGCTGAACTCCCAGAAGAACGCGCCTCCCAGGCCCTGGCCCTTCGCCCAGGTCATCTTGGACGCGATGGTGGCCGGGGTGTCGTAGCTCCACCAGTTGGTGCCGCAGTGCGCGTACGCCGTACCGGCGATCGTGCCGGTGGCCGGGCAGCTGGTCTTGAGGACCTTGTAGTCCTCGATACCCGCCTCGTACGTACCGGAGGCCGCACCGGTGGCGGTGCCGCCGGGCGCGTCCTGGGTGACGCCGGTCCAGCCGCGGCCGTAGAAGCCGATGCCCAGCAGTAGCTTCGAGGCGGGGACGCCCTTGGCCTTCAGCTTGGTGATCGCGTCGGATGCGTTGAAGCCGGCCTGCGGGATGCCGCTGTACGAGGTGAGCGGGGAGTGCGTGGCCGTCGGGCCCTTGTCCGCCCACGCGCCGAAGAAGTCGTACGTCATCACGTTGTACCAGTTCAGGGACTGGGCGGCGCCGGCGTAGTCGGCTGCGTCGATCTTGCCGCCGTCCGAGCCGTCGGCGGTGATCGCGGCCGTCACCAGGTTGTTGCTGCCGAACTTCGAGCGCAGTGCGGTGGTGATGTTCTTCAGTGCGGCCGGGCCGCTGGTGTCACAGGTCAGACCGCAGGCGTTGGGGTACTCCCAGTCGATGTCGATGCCGTCGAACACATCGGCCCAACGGGGGTCCTCCACCAGGTCGTAGCAGGACTGGGCGAACGCGGCCGGGTTCTTCGCCGCCTCGCCGAAGCCGCCGGACCAGGTCCAGCCGCCGAAGGACCACAGGACCTTGATGTTCGGGTACTTCGCCTTGAGCTTGCGCAGCTGGTTGAAGCTGCCGCGCAGCGGCTGGTCCCAGGTGTCGGCGACGCCGTCGACGGACTTGTCGGCGGTGTACGCCATGTCGTAGTCGGCGTAGGCGTCACCGATCGCGCACTTGCCGCCGGTCACGTTGCCGAAGGCGTAGTTGATGTGCGTGATCTTCGCGGCGGAACCGGAGGTGTCCAGGTTCTTGACGTGGTAGTTCCGGCCGTAGACACCCCAGTCGGTGAAGTAGCCGAGGTTGACCTTGCCGCCGGTGCCCGGGTCGGGGTTGCCGCCACCGGTGGTGCGGACCTTGACCGCGCCGCTGGCCGGACCGGTCTGGTCGGCCGTGTCACGGGCCTGGACGGTGTACGAGTAGTCGGTGCCCGCGGTGAGACCGGTGTTGGTGTACGTCGTACCGGTGACCGTGGCGACCACGGCACCGTCGCGCAGCACGTCGTAGTTCTTGATGCCGTTGTCGTCGGTGGCCGCGGTCCAGCTCAGCTTCGCCGAGGTGTCGGTGATGGAGCTCGCCGTGGGGGTGCCGGGAGCGGAGGGTGCGTTGTCGCCGGGGACGCTGCCGCCGTCACAGGAGGCACCGTTCAGCTTGCAGCCGGTGGGGGCGCCGGGACCGGCGCCGTTGAAGCCGAAGCTGATGCTGGCGCCGGGGGCGACCGAACCGTTCCAGCCGGCGTTCTTGGCGGTCCAGTGGGTTCCGGAGTTGGTGACGGTGGCGTCCCAGGCGGACGTGACCGACGTGCCGGAGGGGAAGTCCCACTCGATGGTCCAGGAACTGAGCGCGGTGGTGCCGGTGTTCTTCACCGTCCACTGGCCCTCGAAGCCGGTGCCCCAGTCGGACTTCTTGAGGTACGTGGCAGTCGCGGAGGTGGCGGCCTGGGCCGGGGCGGCCAGTCCGACCATCGCGGCGAGGAGGAGCAGCAGCGCGATGAGGCCTGCCATCGCTCTCGTACGGGTGGTGGTGGCCGGGCCGAATCCGAATCCGGTTCGGCGTAGGGGGGTTTCGGTGCTCAACGGTGCTCCTCGGGTGAGGTCCGGAGAAACGGGGGGTAATCCGTGGACTGCAAACTCTGCGCCGCCCTGAGCCCGCCTTGTCATGGCGGGCTCACCGCAGTGTGCTCGGTGAGATTAGGAAGGTCTGGACCAACCGTCAAGAGGTCTGGACCATAGATCGGTTCTCAACCTCAGATGCCCAACTCCTGTGCCAGCACCGCTGCCTGGGCCCGGCTGCGCAGATCCAGCTTCCCCAGCAATCGGCTGACGTGCGTCTTCACCGTCGCCTCCGCCATCGAGAGCCGCACCGCGATCTCGGCGTTCGACAGCCCCTGGCCCAGGCAACCCAGTACCTCGCGCTCGCGTCGCGTCAGTGCGTCGAGGACCGCAGGATCGGGTGCGCCGGCCGCTCGCGCCGGGGCGGTCCCGGCGAACTCCGCGATCAGTCGGCGCGTCACGGCCGGGGCGATCACGCCCTCGCCGCGCGCCACCGTACGTACCGCATCGAGCAGTTCATGCGCCTCGGTGTTCTTCAGCAGAAAACCCGCAGCGCCCGCCCGCAGAGCCCCGAAGACGTACTCGTCCAGATCGAACGTCGTCAGCACCAGTACATCGGCCAGCCCCTCCGCCACCACCTGCCGCGTCGCCGACACCCCGTCCAGCCGGGGCATCGACACATCCATCAGCACCAGATCCGGGCGCAGTTCACGGGCCAGCCGCACCGCCGCCTCACCGTCCGGTGCCTCCCCGACCACCTCGACATCGGGCGCGCTGCGCAGAATCAGTACCAGCCCCGCCCGCACGGCCGACTGGTCCTCCACCACCAGTACCCGGATCGTCATCCCCTCACCGTCCTTTCCTTGACGGGCAGTTCGGCCCGCACCCGCCATATCCTCGGCCCGTCCCCGGTGGTGACGGGTCCCGCCGCGATCTCGCCGCCCAGCAGCGCGACCCGCTCCTGCATCCCGACGAGGCCTGTCCCCGACCCCGGTGCGCGCGGCCCCGGGCGGTCCCCGAGCACGCTCGTGACCTCCACCGTCAGCAGCTGTCCGGCCCGCCCGAGCCGCACCCCCACCGGGCCCGGCGCGGCATGCTTGAGCGCGTTCGTCAGCGACTCCTGGACGATCCGGTACGCGGCCAGCTCGACCGGCGTCGGCAGCGCCTCCTGCTCGCTGCGGGTGTCCTCAAGGGTGCAGGTCAGCCCGCTCGACGCGGCGACCGTGCGGGTCTGCTCGATCAGCGTGTCCAGGGCGGCCAGGGTCGGCGCGATGCTCGGTTCCGCCCCCTTGCTCCCGGTACGGAGCAGCCCGATCAGCCGTTGCATCTCGGCCAGCCCCTCGACGCTGTTCTGCCGTATGACGCCGAGCGCGTCCCGGGTTGTCGAGGGCTCGTCGATGGAGAGCGCCGCGGTGGAGTGGATGGCGATCGCGGAGAGATGGTTGGCGACCATGTCGTGCAGTTCACGGGCCATCCGGGCGCGTTCGGCGGTCACCGCCTGCGCCCGGTCCATCTCGGCCAGCAGCGCCGTCTGTTCGGCGCGTAGCCGGGCGGCCTCCGCGGCGTCCCGGTGGTTCCGCACGCTGACTCCGGTGATCGCGGGCCCGAACGAGACCAGGCCGGAGGCGATGCCGATGAGCAGCGCCTCGGGGCTGCGGAACCAGGCCAGGAACCCGATCGTGACCGCGACCGTGATGAGGAACGTGGTCACCGGGATACGGCGGGCGGCGGCCGGGGACCCGTACATCACCGCCGCGTACACCAGGTCCGTGAACATCAGCACGGTCGCCAGGTTCCCCGGCGTCAACTGATCGGCCATCAGCGTGAGCGTGCCGATGACCAGCGCCGTCTGGGGCGCCGATCTGCGCAGCAGCTCCAGCGACGACATCACCGCGAGCGGCGGCAGGGTGGACCACAGGGAGTCGAGGAGCCGGCCGGTCTGCATGGCCAGACCGACGGCCGTCAGGGACACACCGCTGAACAGCCCGATGACCGCGATGAGTACGTCGTGGCGGTGCGGGCGGGCAGGAAGGAGCACCTCCCCATCCAACACGGCCGTCGCGCAGCGGGCCTCCCTACCCGGGGCGATACGCGACTACATCGAAGGATGCAGTCGCGGCTCGTCACTGGCGACGATGAAGCGCGCAGGTGGAGCCAGCAGGATGGAGGGGACCGGGAGGAGAAGTGCCGTGATCGTCACGCTGATCGTGCTCTGCGAGATCGCTTTCTGGGTGCTGCTGGCTGCGGGCCTCGCGATGCGGTACCTGGCGAAGAAGCCGAGGCTCGGGGCCGCACTGCTGCTGTGCGAGCCGCTGCTGGAGCTCGCGCTGCTGGTGGTGACGGCCATCGACCTGAAGAACGGCGCCGAGCCGGACTGGAAGCACGGACTGGCGGCGGTGTACATCGGCTTCACCGTCGGACTCGGCCACTCGACCATCACGTGGGTCGACGCCCGCGTCGCCCACCGGTTCGCAGGCGGCCCGCCGCCGGTGAAACCGCCGAAGTACGGGATGCCGAGGGCGGTCCACGAGTGGCGGGTCGCGGGGCGGTGGGTGCTCGCGGCGGTGACCGCGCTGGCGCTGCTGGAAGGGGCGATCCGGTACGTGGGCGGGGACGGGGACGTGGGGTCGCTGCGGTCCTGGCAGCAGACGATGCTCTTCGTGATCGGGATCAACCTGATCATCGCCGTGAGCTACACGGTGTTCCCGAAGCGGGCGAAGGCGGAGCGGTAGAGGGGCGGTCCCGTCCGGCCGACGTTGTCCTCGAACGCCGGACGGGACGACCGGACGGGACGAAGGGACCCCGTCCTACCGCTCCCCGCCCGGTACCCACAGCACGTCGCCGACTTCCTTGTTCGCCGTCCTCGCGAGGATGAACAGGAGGTCGGAGAGGCGGTTGAGGTACGTCGCGGTCAGCGCGTTCATCACCTCGCCGTGTACCTCCAGCGCCGCCCAGGTGGACCGCTCGGCCCGCCGTACCACCGTGCACGCCTGGTGCAGCAGCGCCGCCCCCGGCGTACCGCCCGGCAGGATGAAGGACCGCAGTTTCTCCAGCTGCTCCAGGAAGTGGTCGCAGTCCGCCTCCAGCCGGTCGACGTAGTGCTGCTCGACCCGCAGCGGGGGGTACTTCGGCTCCTCGACGACCGGCGTCGACAGATCCGCACCCACGTCGAACAGGTCGTTCTGCACACGGACGAGGACCTTCACGACCTCCTCCGGCAGCTGCCCGAGCGCGATCGCCGTACCGATGACCGCATTGGCCTCATTGGTGTCGGCGTACGCCGAGATCCGCAGATCGGTCTTGGCGGTGCGGCTCATGTCGCCGAGGGCGGTCGTGCCCTGGTCGCCGGTACGGGTGTAGATGCGCGTCAGATTGACCATGCGGCCGAGCCTAGTGCCCCTCCCGGCAAGCTCTGCCCCGTCGCGCCGCGGATCGAGGGGTTGACGGCTGCTTGGCTGGGAGCATGCACGAGGTCGTTTTAGCTCGATCGTGTGACGGTCGGTTGATGGGCTTGCGGTGGGCCGGGAAGACCGCGCTAGCCTGACTGGGCGAGCTGGGACACCGGGTGCGGTGCCGGCGTGCGGGGCCCTTGCTCCACCAGCGAGATGGTTCAGGGCCTCCCCGTCGCCACTGACCGCACCCATCAGGCCAGGTCGTGAGGGACTCCGCCCTTCCGGGACCGGACCACGGACAGGATCCGTGTCGCCGCCCTGAGGTGAAAGCGGACGACCAGTGCGCCCAAGACCGTTCGGGGCGCGCCAGTGCGCGGACTCACTTCCGCTCACTGCCAAGGAACGGTAGGAGCGCTTCATGCGGGTCGTCCACGACGCCGACAGCCTCAAGGCCCGCCTCTGGTACATCCAGCAGGACGCGCTCGTCCACCTGGAGACGACCCTGCGCGAGGAGGCAGGCGCCGGTTCCGGCGACCCGCTGCCCCTGCTGGTGGCCGGTCAGCTCTCCTGGGTCCACTCCACCCTGCTCGGCCACATCGGCCGCGAGATGGTCGCCGGCCGCAAGCCCGCCGAGGTGTCCCGCGAAGCCCTCGTCCTCCTCGACGAGATGGAGGACGTGCTCGGGGACAAGGTGCTCAACTACGCGCGACGCGCTGCCGGATGATGCGTCCCGGTGTGATGTCCGTCATGTGAGACGTGACGCGCATCTCTTCGCCGCCCCAGCGCGCCTCACGGGTACTAATCTCCGCCGGAGAGCATGTGAACAACCGTTAAGAATCCGTCCGGACCGTCGTCGCGGACGACGGCCGTCGGGGCCGAACGCAAAGGGGTGCGAACGTGGCCAGGAAGCTCGCTGTCATCGGGGCCGGACTCATGGGGTCCGGTATCGCGCAGGTCTCCGCCCAGGCGGGCTGGGACGTCGTGCTGCGCGATGTCACCGACGCGGCCCTGACCCGTGGCCGCGACGGCATCAAGGCCTCGTACGACAAGTTCGTCTCCAAGGGGAAGCTGGAGGCGGCCGACGCCGACGCCGCGCTGGCCCGCATCACCATGACCACCGATCTCGACGCCGTCGCCGACGCGGACGTCGTCGTCGAGGCCGTCTTCGAGAAGCTCGAGGTCAAGCACGAGATCTTCCGGGCCCTCGACAAGATCGTGCGGGACGACGCCGTCCTCGCCTCCAACACCTCCGCCATCCCGATCACCAAGATCGCGGCTGTCACGGAGCGCCCGGAGCGCGTCGTCGGCGTGCACTTCTTCTCACCGGTCCCGATGATGCAGCTCTGCGAGCTCGTACGCGGCTACAAGACCAGCGACGAAGCCCTCGCCACCGCGCGTGAGTTCGCCGAGTCCGTCGGCAAGACCTGCATCGTGGTCAACCGTGACGTCGCCGGCTTCGTCACCACCCGTCTGATCTCGGCGCTCGTCGTCGAGGCCGCCAAGCTGTACGAGTCGGGTGTTGCCTCGGCCGAGGACATCGACATCGCCTGCAAGCTGGGCTTCGGTCACGCCATGGGCCCCCTCGCGACGGCGGACCTGACCGGCGTCGACATCCTGCTGCACGCCACGTCCAACATCTACACAGAGTCGCAGGACGAGAAGTTCGCGGCACCGGAGCTGATGCGCCGGATGGTCGATGCAGGTGACATCGGCCGCAAGAGCGGGCAGGGCTTCTACACCTACTGATCGCTTTCGGCCCCCGGGTGCCTGATCTGCCGTCGATCAGGCCCGGGGGAGCCGGGGGGAGGCTCCCGGCTGCGGTGGACCTTCAGCGGGCCGATGTCACTCCACGGAGTGAATTCGGTATCGGTTCGCTTACAGACGGCAACTTCCCTGTGGCCGGCACAGTCTGTTGTGGCAGAGACGGAGCAGGGGCAGGAACAGACAGACGGACCGTCCATGGAGTATTCCCGGGGAGCGCATATGCACATCAGGGGCGACCACACCGAGCTGGTCGTCGGGGGCCGCCTCGACGTCCGGAGCGCGGCGGACGCCCGTACGGTCCTGCACTCCGCCCTCGACGACGGAGTCGGCGACCTGGTGCTCGACCTGACCGAGCTGGACTCCTGGGACGCCACCGGACTGGGCGTCATCATGGGCGCACACCGGAGGGCCGGGCGGGCCGGGCGGCGGCTGGTGCTCCGCGGAGTGCCGCCGCAGATGCAGCGCCTGCTGGTGGCGACCCGACTGCACCGCATTCTGGCCATCGAGGGTGGAATCGCCGCAGACTCCCTGCCACGGGTGTAAGACCGGCCGGCAATTGGGGGGCGGCGTCACGGGGCTGGGGCACGCACCTCGCGGCGTTGTCGTCCATCACCATGGCTCCGCCATGGCTCAATCCTCCGCCTTGCGATGCACGCACCCCAGCCCCGCTCCTTCCCCCACCCCCCAATTGCCGGTCGGTCTAGAGGGCGTCCATCCGAACACGCACAATCCTCACGAGACCGTGACGTCCTGGGCGGCCTGGCACCCCGATGGTTTGTAGGTACTGTGCGACGGTCTAGGGTTCGGCCGTCCCCCGAATGACGGAACCCATGGGGCGGACACCGGACCAGAAGCGACAGCGGTGCGTGCGAGGCCGGGAGGGGCAACCGCGCGACGCGTCTGGGGGACTTTGGCGATGGACCCGATACACCGGGGGCCGGAAGATTTCGGCCAGGACAAAGACGGCCACAGCGAGGAAGGCGGACGGCGAACGCAGCCCCGCGCGCCGCTGACCAGCGATTTCGGTCAGCAGCCGATGCAGCAGGCGCGTGTCGTGCAGGTGGTCTCCGGCGACTTCCTGCTCACCGTCAACCCGGTCGACGGCAGCGAGGTCGAGCTCTGCCCGCCGGGGGAGCAGCCCCCCGTGCCGGTCCGCCGCACCGCCGCCGAGCGCACCGACCGCGAGCGTGCCGCCGCACCGCCCGTACCACCGGGTCCGCCCACCCCCCAACTGCCGCTCCTGGAGCGCAAGGAGGAGCGCGAGCGGCTGGTGCGCCTGCTGGCGCGCGGCCGCTCGGTACGGCTCACGGGGCCGGCCGGATCCGGCCGCACGGCGCTGCTGAGCGCCGTCGCCGCCGACTGCGCGGACCTCGCACCGGACGGAGTCGTCCGGCTCTCCGGCCTGAAGCGCACCGTCACGGACCTCCTGTACGGGCTCTTCGAGGCGGTCTACGACGCACCGCTGCTCCGCCCCGACCGCGCCGTACTTCTCGAAAAGCTCCGGTCCATCGGCGCCGTCGTCGTCCTCGACGACCTGGAGTTCGGCGGGGCCGCGCTGGACGAGCTGCTCGACGCTACGCCCGAGTGCGCCTTCCTGCTCGCCACGACCCCCGACGTCCCGGCGCCCACCGCCGACGCGCACCTCGAAGAGGTCTTCCTCGCAGGACTGGGCCGCAGCGCCTCCGTCGCGCTGCTGGAACAGGTCGTCGAGCGGCCGCTCACCGACGACGAGGCGAACTGGGCGGGTGACCTCTGGTTCGAGTCCGAGGGGCTGCCGCTGCGCTTCGTCCAGGCCGGTGCCCTGCTGCGCCGGCGCGACATGCTGCGCACCGACCCGACCGCCTACGACGAGCAGGGCTACGTCGAGGGCTGGCCCGTCGACGACGTCTTCGCGAAGGGCGCCGACGCCGAAGGGCAGGACGTACCGCTGCCCAGCCTCGGCGAGGGCGCGGCACCCGCCGCACTGCTCGCCTCCCGGCTGAGCGGCCCGGCACGCGACACCCTGCACTTCGCGGTCGCGCTCGGCGGCGAGGTGCCGCACCAGGCGCATCTGCCGGCGCTCGTGGGGGACACCCACGCCGATGCCGCGCTCGGTGAGCTGGCCGGCTGCGGACTGCTCTCCCCGGCTGGTTCCCGCTACCGGCTGGCCCCCGGAGTCGTCGCCCAGCTGGAGGCCGCCGGATACGGCGAGGACGCGGACGACCGGGCCCGCGCCGCCGCCCAGCACTACGCCTGGTGGTCCGGGCACCCCTCGGTCACCGCCGCCCGCGCGGTCGCCGAGGCCGACGCGATCGTCGCGGCCATGACCCGGCTGGTCCCCGGCGACGGGGCCGGACAGGCCAGCGCCGCCGTGCTGCTGGCCCGCAGTGCCGCCCCCGCCTTCGCGGCCGGGCTGTACTGGAGCGGCTGGGAGAAGACCCTGCGGCTGGGCCAGGAGGCCGCCAGGATCGCCGGTGAGGTCGCGGAGGAGGCCTACTTCCATCACGAGTTGGGCGTCCTCGCGCTCTGCAACGGGAATCCGGAGCGGGCCAGGGCCGAACTGGAGACCTCGATCAGCATGCGCGGCGCGCTCGCCGACAAGCCCGGGGCGGTGGCCGGACGCCGGGCACTCGCCCTGGTCGCGGACCGCTCCGGCACGTTGCCCGGCGGCCGCACACCGGCGGGCGAGGAGGTGCCGGCCGCGCGGTACGACGAGTCGGCGTCGCCGCCCGGCGGCATACCCGCGGCCGGGCCGATGGTGCTGCCGCGGATGTCCGAGGACGACACTGCGCTGATACCCCGGGCCGCCCCGGCATCCGGCACCGATGGATTCGGCAGCCGCAAGGCGGTGCTGGGCGGCGCCCGGCGCAATCTGGTCGCGGCGGGCGCGGGCGTCCTGCTGGCCGCGGTGCTCGGCACCGTGGTGACGCTCGGCATGATGCCCAGCAGCGACGCCCAGGACGGCGGAAGCGTCTCGACCGAGCAGTCGGCGGGCGCGGACGACAGCGAGAACGGGCTCCCGGTCGACGAGCCGGCGGACGACTCGACACCGGGCGGGGCCTCGTCGAGCGGCTCGCCCTCGGCGCCGGGACCGTCCGGCAGCCAGGTCGCCCCGAGCGGCAGCGGTGCACCGTCCTCGGAGTCGAGCGGGCCGAGCGACAGCCCGAGTTCGGGCCGGCCGACGAGCGGGAGGCCCAGCTCCCCGGGCACGCCCACCAAGTCGCCGACCGACACACCCACGAAGACGCCGACCAAGACGGCCACTCCGACCCCGACGGAGACGGAGACGACCGGCTCCCCCACCCCGACCGAGACCCCGACGGACACGACATCCCCGGGCGTCTCCGACTCGGCGAGCGGCCCGTCCACGACGGCGAGCGCGTCCGGCAGCTCTCCGGAACCGGTCGTGGCCTGAGCGCACGTCCGCGGAGACGTGGAAGGCCCCGGACCGCACAGCGCGGGTCCGGGGCCTTCCGTGGTGCGGAGGTCGTGGTCAGAACAGGCGGAGCTTGTCGTCCTCGATGCCGCGCATGGCGTCGTAGTCGAGCACCACGCAGCCGATTCCGCGGTCCGTCGCCAGCACCCGGGCCTGCGGCTTGATTTCCTGCGCCGCAAAGATGCCCTTCACCGGGGCGAGGTGGGGATCGCGGTTGAGCAGCTCCAGATAGCGGGTCAGCTGCTCCACGCCGTCGATGTCACCGCGGCGCTTCAGCTCCACGGCCACGGTCTTCCCGGCCGCGTCCCGGCACAGGATGTCGACCGGGCCGATGGCGGTGGGGTATTCGCGGCGGATCAGGGTGTAGCCCTCGCCGAGGATCTCGATCCGGTCGGCGAGGAGTTCCTGCAGGTGCGCTTCCACGCCGTCCTTGATGAGGCCCGGATCGACGCCCAGTTCGTGCGAGGAGTCGTGGAGGATCTCCTCCATCGTGATGATCAGTTTTTCGCCCGCTTTGTTCACCACGGTCCAGACGCCTTCGGTGCCGTCGGCGCCCTCCTTCAGGGTACAGGGCGGTGACATCCAGTTGAGGGGTTTGTACGCCCTGTCGTCGGCATGGATGGAGACGCTCCCATCCGCCTTCACCAGGATGAGACGGGGAGCGGAGGGCAGGTGGGCCGTGAGCCGGCCCGCGTAGTCCACGGAGCAGCGGGCGATGACGAGACGCATGGTCGGCAACGCTACTCGACGACGGGTGCCCGGCGCGATTCTCCCTCCGCCGCCCCACCGCCACCGCCCACCACAGCGCTTCAGGACCTCGGGCTTGCCCCTCTTTGCGCACCTTCGTTATTGGCCGGTTGTGTTCCCAATCTCCTGGTGCGGCCCGGACTGCGCCCTTACCGTGGAAGCAGGAGGTCGCCGCGCGTGTACGCTGCGTCGCCGTCCTTCTTCCCTGCCCGTAAGGCCCCGGCCGCCCGCCGGGGTCGCGAGAGGAGAACCCATGTCGCTCGACGTCTCACCGGCGCTGTTGGAACAGGCCGAGCGAGGCGAGGTCGACGAAGCCGACTTCGTCGACTGCGTCCGGACCTCCCTGCCCTACGCATGGGAGATGATCAGCTCTCTGGTGGCCCAGCTGAAGGTCGACGGCGGAGATTTTGCCGACAACCAGACGCCTCCGCCGGACGAGCAGGCACGTGGTCAGCTGCTGCGTGCGCTCGCGAGTGATGCGATACGCGGTGCGCTGCAGCGGCACTTCGGGGTGCGCCTGGCATTCCAGAACTGCCACCGCGTCGCGGTGTTCCCGCTGGACGCCTCGGTCGACGAGCGGCTGGCCCGATTCACTTCGGTGAGGGGTCAGTTGCTCAACCAGTCGCCCGAACTACGGGACTGCTGAACGCTTCTGCTGCCGCTCCGGGCCGCAGGAGGTGCAACTGGCTCCGGGGCGGCAGCTCCCCGTACTCCTACGGGTGTTCATGTCAGTAGTGGCAGTACCTCGGTGCCCAGCCGCGCTACGTTCTCCTCCGTGGCCGCCAGATCTCCCGAACCCTCCACCAGGAGCGCGAACCTGGTGATGCCTGTCCGCTCGGCGGTCGCGGCGAGCCGGTCGGCGGCGAGCCGGGGCGGGCCCACCGGATGAAGGCCGCAGAGCAACTCCGTATAGGCGACCGGGTCGCGCATCACGCGGTGCCTGCCGTCGACCGTCACATGGGCGTCCAGTCCCTGTCGCAGCCACCCCGGCATCGCCTTCACGAGTGTCTCCACGGCCTCCGCGGACCGGTCCGCGATCTGGGCGACGCCTGCGGAGACATGGCCCGCTTCCCGGACACTCTCGGGCGACCGGCCCGCGGCGAGCGCGGTGGAGCGCCACAGGGCGACCATCTCGGCCTTCTCCTCGTCGCCGCAGTGCATTCCGAGGAGCATCGGCAGGCCGTTCTCGGCGGCGAGTTTCACGCTCTTCGGCGACGTGCACGCGACGATCACCTCGGGGCCGCCCGGCCCTTGCGTGCCGGTCCCGTCGTTCTCGTCGAGCAGCTCGTCGGCCCGGGGGACCACCGCGACCTCACGGAAGCAGAATCGCTCCCCGTTGCCCGCCACGCGTGGTTTGCGCAGCCAGTCGAGCAGCAGGTCCAACGACTCCGGGAAGCCCTCCTCGTACGCCTCCAGACCCCCTCCGAACACCTCCAGGTCCACCCAGGGCCCGCCCCGTCCCACGCCGAGGGAGAACCTGCCTCCGCTGGTGAGTTGGAGCAGCGCGGCCTGTTCACCGAGCGCCACCGGATGCTGGTTCGGCAGCACGCTGACCGCCGTACCGACCCGGATCCTGCGGGTGCGGCCGAGCAGCAGCGCGGCCAGCGTGACGGCGGACGGGCAGACCCCGTACGGCACGAAATGATGTTCTGCCAGCCAGACCGAATCGAGCCCGGATTCCTCCGCGACCTCGGTGGACCGGATCGCGCGATGCAGCGCTTCCCCCGGCCCCTGCCCCGGAAACTGGGCTGCCAGTACGAACGTTCCCACGCGCATCGCCGATTACCTCCTTGTGGCCGACGCGGCTCTCCCCTACTGGCAACAACGTCTGACACGTGCCAAGGGCACGGTCCGTGGCGAAGTTGTTGCGATTTTCCGGTAACCCGTCCTGTCCCGGGCCGTACCGGACGCCCGCCCCGGCCGAATGGCCCTACGCTTGACGGGAACTGCCCAGCCTGCCCCGTGAGGTGTCACGTGTCCCCGCGCCGTAACCGTCCCCGAGGCGGCGAGAGTCCCACCGGCAGTGCGAGTGTGTCGGGGGAGCGCTACGGCGGGGGCGGGCGCGCCGAGGAGTGGCAGGGCGAGCAGTGGTCGGTGCGCCCGGTGAGCGGCGCGAGCGCGGCGGGCAAGCGGTACCGCTGCCCCGGCTGCGACCAGGAGATCCCGTCCGGCGTACCGCACCTCGTCGCCTGGTCCGAGTACGGCGGGATCGACGACCGCAGGCACTGGCACAAGGCGTGCTGGAACGCGAAGGACCGCCGCACCACAAGGGTGCAGCGGTCCAGGAACGCGCCGCGCTACTGAGCTCTGCCGGCCGGTGACCGGTCAGACGTCGCGCCGGTCCAGCGACACATAGGCGCCGGCCATGGCCACGGCCGTGACGCCCAGCATGATCCACAGCGGCTCCCAGCCGGACGGCCCCGACACGGAGACCGAGGCATCGTACAGCCCGCCGAGCTGGCTGGGGATCGAGTACTCGAAGAGGGCCTGCTGCACGCCGGCGAGCGACGGCGAGAACATGAACATGGCCAGCACCAGCGGCAGCAGCACCACCGCGATCATGATCGTGATCGCGCCGGCGGAGTGCCGGATGAGGGCGCCGACCGCGAGCGACAGCAGTCCCAGGGTCGCGATGTAGAGACCGACGCCGACCGTGGCGCGCAGCCAGTCGTCACCGCTGGCGGTACCGCCGTCCAGGATGGCCGTCTGCAGCGCGGCGACGAGCGTGGTCATCACGGTCGTGATGGTGAAGGTGAGCAGGAAGAAGACGATCGCCTTCGCGCTCAGCACCCGGGCGCGGCTGGGGCAGGCCGTCAGCGTCGTACGGATCATGCCGGTGCCGTACTCGGTGGCGGTGGTCATCACGCCGAGTGTGATCACACAGATCGAACCGAGAAGTACCCCGAAGAAGCCGAAGCTGAGCACCTTGGCGGAGCCGAGCTCGGAGCCGGACATGTTGGCGGCGGCGGCCGACAGCAGTCCGATGCCGAGCAGCAGCACGATCATGATGCCGAGCGTCCACATCGTGGAGCGCACGGAGCGGATCTTGGTCCACTCGGAGGCGAGCGCGTCGGAGAGGGTGGCGCGGCGCTGCGGGATCGGCGAGGTGTACAGATCGGTGGGCGCGGGCGCCCAGTTCTGCTGCGGGTACTGCTGCGCCTGCTGCTGGTACGGCGCCTGCGGAGTCGGCGGCGTTGTCATCGGGCGTCCTCGCTGGTGTCGCGCTTGGTCAGGTCTGCGGGGCCGGCTGCGGGCGCGGCGGGTGCGGCCGGGGCGGCCACGGGGGGTGCCGTGTACGGGTTCTGTCCGGGCGGTGGCGGGGCGTACCAGCCCTGCTGCGGCACCTCAGGGACGGTCGGCAGCGGTGGTGCGTATCCGCCGCCCGTCACGGGCTGCTGCAGCCCGGCCTTCTGGTCCACCGTCGAGCGGTAGTCCACGGCGCCCTGCGTCATCCGCATGTACGCCTCCTCCAGCGAGGCCTGGTGCGGTGAGAGCTCCCACAGCCGCACATCCGCCCCGTGCGCCAGGTCACTGATCCGCGGCAACTGCAGCCCGGTGACCCGCAGGGCCCCACCCGGCTCCGACATGACCTGGCCGCCCGCCTCGGTGAGCGCGGCGGTCAGCTTCTCCCGCTGCTCGGGCTGCGCATCCGGGACCCGTACCCGCGCGAAATCGGCCGAGTTGGCGGAGATGAAGTTCTTGACGCTCATATCGGCGAGCAGTTGCCCGCGCCCGATCACGATCAGATGATCGGCGGTGAGCGCCATCTCACTCATCAGATGGCTGGAAACGAAGACCGTACGGCCCTCGGACGCCAGCAAGCGCATCAGATTGCGGACCCAGAGAATGCCCTCAGGGTCGAGACCGTTGACGGGCTCGTCGAAGAGCAGGACCTGCGGGTCGCCCAGCAGCGCCGCCGCGATCCCGAGCCGCTGCCCCATGCCGAGGGAGAAGCCCTGGGACCGCTTCCTGGCGACGTCCTGCAGGCCCACGACGCCGAGCACCTCGTCGACCCGGGCGGCCGGGATGCCCGCGAGCTGCGCCAGCGAGAGCAGGTGGTTACGGGCGCTGCGGCCTCCGTGCACCGCCTTGGCATCCAGCAGCGCACCCACCTGGCGCGGCGCGTTCGGCAGGCTGCGGAAGGGATGCCCGCCGATCGTCACATGGCCGGACGTCGGCCGGTCCAGGCCGAGCATCATGCGCATCGTGGTGGACTTGCCCGACCCGTTGGGACCGAGGAATCCGGTGACGGCGCCGGGCCGCACCTGGAAGGAAAGGTTGTGCACGGCCGTCTTCGCGCCGTAGCGCTTGGTCAGGCCGACTGCCTCGATCATGCTCCAGCCCCATCGACTTATCTGTCGTCGGGGCCCAGGCCGTCAGGCCGCACGCCCCCCGTAAGAGTTAGGAGGATATCCAGGCTTTGACGGTTCCGGCCAAGCCGTTCAGGGGAGCGAGTCGCCGAGAGGCGGCAGGTCGTCGTACAGCCGCAGGTCGCCGGAAGAGTCGAGGTACGGCAGGAAGTCGGTCTGCGGGAGCACCCATCCCTCCTCGCGGAAGGTCCGGGTGCCCTCCTCGCGCAGGCCGGGATCGATGCCCGCTTTCTTGACCCAGGACGACGGATCGGGGCCCAGCAGTTCACCGAGACGGGGCGAAGCGGCGAGCAGGGCGGCGAGGAGCTCGGACTGGTCGCCGCCGCCGGGACGCGGCGTGCCGTCCGGGCCGGCCAGTACACCGTGCGAGCTGAAGTAGATGTACGCGCCGCCGAGCCGTTCCCCGGACGGCATGGTCATCGGGAATTCGTCGCCGGGCAGTATCGCCCGCCGGTAGTCGGGGAACTCGGTGGCATCGACGGCTTCCAACTGCTCGGCGTCCAGCCAGGCGACGACGAGGACCGCGCTCGCGCCCCGGTCCACGTACGGCGTGCCCGCGACATAGCCGGCCGGACTGATGTGCCCGGAGCAGCCGACGCCGATGCCCTCCACCCGCACCGGCACCATCGGCACGGTGACGGGGATTCCGAGCCGGGTGAGCTTGTGGCTGACCTGGCCGGGGGACGCGTTGGAGCCGACCGCGATGACCGGATGCCGACGGCCGGTCACGACCTGGCCGCGTTGCCGCAGTTCCTCGTCGAGCTGCCGCTTCTCCTCGACGTACCAGTCGCCGAGCCGCATCGGGCGGACGCCCAGCTGAAGCAGTTCGTCGCCGTCGAGCAACGAGGGCTCGGTGGTCGGGCGGCCGGGATAGGTCAGCGGTTCCTTCGCCGGAACGTCGTCCAGGCCCAGCGCAGCGAGGCTTCGGTCCTTCATGGTGACGTCCTTCGATTGGGCACGGGCACGGGCAGCCTTCCACACCCGGTCTACCCGCGGCGAGCACCGGGGGCACCCCGCGCGCGGGATTCGCCGGAGCCGAATGCGGGCAAGCAGCCGTCCTGATCAAGGCGGACCCTGAGCGGGATGTCTGGCAGTGGGAGGGATGGGAGGACTTCGACTCGATACTGACCGAGTCCGAGTCGGACCTGCCGGCTACGCGTCCCGCTTCTTGAGCACGAGGTACCCGCCGATCAGCGCGGCCACCACCCATGCGGCCAGAATGCCGAGCCCGCCCCACGGCCCGTACGGCGCCGGCTCGCTGTTCATGGCGGCCGGAACCACCTGCATGATCTTGGATCCCGCCTGGTCGGGGAAGTAACGGGCCACGTTCTTGGTGCCCGGGACCGCCGACAGGATCTGCGAGACGAGGAAGAAGAACGGCATCAGGATGCCGAGCGACAGCATCGAGCTGCGCAGCATCGTCGCCACACCCATGGAGAAGATCGCGATCAGCCCCATGTAGATGCCGCCGCCGAAGACCGCACGCAGGACATTGTCCGCACCGATGTCCGTGCGATGGTCGCCGAGGAGGGCCTGGCCGAGGAAGAACGTGGCGAAGCTGGTGGCCAGCCCGACCACCAGCGACAGCACACCGGCCACCAGGATCTTGCTGAAGAGGAACGAACCGCGCTGCGGCACGGCCGCCAGAGAGGTACGGATCATGCCCGAGCTGTACTCCGTGCTGACCACCAGGACACCGAAGACGACCATCGCGAGCTGACCGAGGACCATCCCGGAGAAACTGAGGAGGGTCGGGTCGAAGGTGGCCTGCTCCAACTCGGGGAGTTCGTCGAACTGGGAGTTCATCAGTGCGCAGAGTGCCGCGCTCATCGCCGCGGTGACGGCGAACGCGGAGATCAGGGTCCAGGTGGTGGAGGAGACCGTACGGATCTTGGTCCACTCGGAGGTCAGGACCGCGGGTACCGATGCCATCGTCGTCACGCCCCCTTTCCGGGGCCGGAGGTGCCGGACGTGAAGCTGTCGCGCTGCTGGTTCCACTGCTCGCCCCACTGGGGGCCCGCGGGCGGTGGCGGCCACCCGGCGTGGTCCGCATGGGCGTGGTACTCCACGGAGTCCGCCGTCATCTGCATGAACGCCTCCTCCAGCGAGGCCCGCTGGGCGCTCAGCTCATGCAGCACGATCTGGTGCTGCGCGGCCAGCTCGCCGAGCTGTTCGCTGGTGGCGCCGTCGATCTCCAGCACGCCGCTCCCCGATTCGACCGCGACGATGCCCGCCTCGTGCAGCACATCGCGCAGCCGTTCCTGGTGCGGGGAGCGCATCCGTACGTAACTGCGCGAGTTCTGGTGGATGAAATCGGCCATCGAGGTGTCGGCGAGCAGCCGGCCCTGGCCGATGACGATCAAATGGTCCGCGGTGAGTGCCATTTCGCTCATCAGATGCGAGGAGACGAAGATCGTCCGGCCTTCCGCCGCGAGCGTCTTCATCAGATTGCGGATCCAGTGAATTCCCTCGGGGTCCAGACCGTTGACGGGTTCGTCGAACATCAGGATCTCGGGATCACCGAGCAGCGCGGCCGCGATTCCGAGCCGCTGGCTCATTCCGAGGGAGAACGACCTGGACTTCTTCTTCGCCACCGCGCTCAGGCCGACGGTGTCGAGGACTTCCGGGACGCGGATCTCCGGGATGCGATTGCTCTGCGCGAGACAGAGCAGATTGTTGTACGCGCTGCGTCCTCCGTGCATCGACTTGGCGTCGAGCAGCGCACCGATGTGCTTCAGGGGCTCCGACAGCTCACGGTAGTGCTTGCCGTCGATCCGCACCGATCCGCCGGTCGGGTTGTCGAGATCGAGCATCATCCGCATCGTGGTGGACTTGCCCGCCCCGTTCGGGCCCAGAAAACCCGTCACCATTCCAGGTCTGACCTGGCATGAAAGGTGGTCGACGGCAACCTTGTTACCGAAGCGCTTGGTGAGGCCATCAAGCTCGATCATGCGTTCACGCTAAAACGGCCACGCGCCCGGCGCCACCACAGGGGCGGAACCGGGCGCGCAAAGGGTACAGCTGAGGTACCGCGGCGTCAGCGGGTCTGCTGAGCCGGGACACCACGGGTGACGGGCTCGTCGTCCACCGGCGAACCCGCGGCGGCCACCGCGGCACCGGTCAGCGTCGCCAGCATCTCGCGGACGTTGGTCAGCTGCGCGTTGATGGAGTCGCGGCGGTTGGTGAGCGCCGCCAGCTCGCGCTCCGATTCGCTGCGGATCCGGTCGGCCTTGGCGTTCGCGTCGGCCACGATGTCCTCGGACTGGCGCTGCGCGGTCTCCACGGTCTGACGCGCCCGGCGCTCGGCGTCCGTACGGAGCTTCTCGGCCTCCAGGCGGAGCTGCTCGGCGCGGTGCTCGATCTCGGCGAGGCGCTTCTCGGCCTTGGCCTGACGGGACGCGAGGTCGCGCTCCGACTGGTCGCGGCGCTTGGCCAGGTTGGTCTCGAAGTCCGCGGCGGCCTGGGCGGCCTTGGCGCGGGTCTCCTCGAAGAGGGCGTCGGCCTCCTCGCGCTTCTGCGACGCGTCCTTCTGGGCCTCGGTACGCAGCGCGTTGGCCTCGCTCTTGGACTTCTCGACGATGCGGACGCCCTCGTCCTCGGCCTTCGCCTTGCGCTCGGCGGCGAACGACTCGGCGTCGTTGCGCACCTGCTGGGCGGCCGACTCGGCGAGCTCGCGGTGCTGCTCGGCGGCGCGACGGGCCTCCTCGCGCAGGTCCTTCGCCTCCTCCTCGGCGAGACGGAGAATCTTCTCCACACGCGCACCGAGACCCGCGTACGACGGCTCTGCGTCGTTCACCTGGGCCTGGGCGTTCTGCGTTTCGAGGTGGAGCTCCTCGATGCGCTTTTCCAGAGACGTGATGCGGGTCAGAGCACTATCACGGTCGGCGACGAGCTTGGTAATGCGGTCATCCACCTGACCGCGGTCGTAACCACGCCGCACGAGCTCGAAGCCGAAGGGGGAGGAAGGGTCACTCATGGGGTTCCTGTCGAAGTAAGACCGGTGAGGTGATAGGGGGAATCCTAGGGGCCCGGGCGGCGTGTCATCGAGTGGATGCCCGTTTGATCTGGAGAATGACACCCCTTTTGAGTGGCTGAGCCCCGGAACCCTTGCCACTTGGAGGGTTGAACGTTCTTGTCGAAGCACGTGACACGGTCGGCCGACTACCCCTCGGACGACTTGCCACTCGATCGAGTGCCTGCCGAGGCTCCGGCTTTGACGCCGGTGGACCCGCCACCCGTAGCCTTTCCGCCGCCCGTCGGTGCCTCGAAGGACTCCAATGCCTCCAGTACGTCCTGGACGCGGGAGATCTCCGTGTTGATGTCCTTGCGCCGGCGCACCAGGACGTCGAGCTCGCGTCGCCCCTCGTCGACCGTCTGCTTCGCCTCCTGCTCGGCGTCGGCCCGCAGTTTCTCGGCCTCGCGGACCATGCTGGCCTTCTTCTGCTCGGCCTCCTTCAGCAGCGACTCGGCCCGCTTCACCGCGGCGATCCGGACCTTGCTCGCCTCCGAATTCGCGTCCGCCAGCAACTCCTTCGCCTTCGCCGCGGTCTCCTCGCGCTGTTCGGTCGCCGCCTTCATCAGCTTGTCGACGCGCTCGCCGGCCGTCTTCATCTGCTCGGAGGTCTCCCGCCGGGCCCGGTCGTGCAGCTGCTCGATCTCGCTCTCCAGACGCGTCCGGAGCTCCTCCGCCCGCTCCCGAATGGCCGTGGCGTCCCGGCGCGCACCGACCAACAGCTCGTCTGCGTCCGCTCGCGCCCGCTCCACCAGGGTGTTGCCCTCGACGGTCGCCTCGGAGGTGATCCGCACGGCCTCCTTGCGGGCCGCGCCGACCATCGTGTCGGCCTGCTCCTCGGCCTCGGTGGCGGCGCGCAGCGCCTCCTCCTGTGCCTTGTTCATGAGCTGGTCGGCCTGCTCGGCGGCGTGCGCACGGCGCTTCGCCGCCGCCTCGCGCGCCTCGTCGAGCAGCCGGTCCGCCTCCGCGCGGGCCTCGCCGCGCAGCTGCTCGGCCGCCGCCTCCGCGTCGGTGCGCACCCGCTCCGAGTCCTCACGGGTGCGTGCCGCGTGCTCCTGCGCCGAGCCGACAGTGGCCGCTGCCTCCGCGCGCAGCCGCTCCGCCTCGTCGGTCGCCTCGCCGAGGAGCCGGTCGGCCCGGGCCGTGGCGTCGCTGATGAGGGTCGTCGCCTGCTCTGTCGCCTCGGTACGGATCCGCTCGCTCTCGCCCGTCGCCTCGCCGACGAGCCGGTCGACCTGCGCCGCGGCGTCCGAACGCATCCGGTTGGCGTCCTCGCGGGCCTCCGCACGACTGCGGGAGGCATCCTGCTCGGCCGACGCCAGCGCGTCCGAAGCCTCGGTACGCATCCGCTGGCTGTACTCCGCGGTGTCCGAGCGCAGCCGCTCCGACTCGGTGATCGCGTCGCTGACGGTCCGTTCGGCCAGCGCCTTGGCGGCCTCGGACTCCTCCTGCGCCTCCCGGCGGATCCGGCTCGCGTCCTCGCTCGCCCGCTCCCGCTCCGCGTGCGCATCGGCGCGGACCCGGTCCGCCTCCTCCTGCGCCTCGGCCTTCGTCCGCTCCGCCACGTGCTCGGCGGTGGAACGCAGCCCGGCGATCTCCGCCTCGGCCTGCTCCTGGAGCCCGGAGACCGAGTCCCGTACCTGCTGGGCGGTCTGCTCGGCCGCGGAGACCATCCCGGTCGCCCGCGCGTCCGCCTCCTCGACCAGACGGTGCGCCTCGGCCTGCGCCTCCTCGACCCGCTTGCGGGCGGAGGCGAGCAGCTCCTCGCTCTGCTCGCGGGCGCGCTCGCGCTCCTGGTTCGCCTCGGTGCGCGCCGCATCGAGGGTCTCCTCCGCCTCGCGGCGGCGCCGGTTCGCCTCCTCCTGCGCGGCGGCCAGCGCCTCGGCGGCCTCGGTGCCCACGCGTTCGGCGGCGGCCGCGGCCTCGGCCCGTACCCGGTCGGCACTGTCCTGGGCCTCGGACTTGAGCCGCTCCGCCTCGGCGGCCGCCTCGCTGCGCAGCCGTACGGCGACGGACTCGCCCTCGGCACGCGACTGCGACGCATCCGCCGCGGCCTCGTCGCGCAGCCGCTCGGCCTCGGTCTCCGCCTGTGTCTGCAGGGCGCGCAGCCGCTCGGCGGCCTCCGCGCGCAGTCGCTCGGACTCCTCGTTCGTCTCGCGGCGGATGCGCTCCGCCTCGCCGCGCGCGTCCGCCAGCGTCTGCTCGGCGGCGGCGACCCGGGTCTCGGCCCCGGTGTGCAGCCGGGTCAGCTCGTCGGCGGCCTCGGCCTGCCGGGCGGCGACCGCACGCTCGGTCTCCTCCCGGAGCCCGGCCGCCGCCTGCTCGGCCGCGGCCGTGGTGGACTCCGCCTGCTCCTCGGACTCCGCATGCAGCCGGTCGGCCTCGGCACGGGCCCGCTCCAGCGCTTCCTCGGCCTGGGTGCGCAGGGCCGTGGCGCGCTCGACGGCCTCGGTACGGACCCGGTCGCTCTCGGTGCCCGCGGCGGTCCGCAGTTCCTCGGCGTCCGCCTTCGCCTTGGACAGCAGCTCTTCGGCGGTCTTCGCGCCCTCCTCGATCTGCTGGACGGCCTCGCGGCGGGCCTCGCCCCTGATCCGCTCGCCCTCGGCGACCGCCTCGGAGCGCAGCTGCTCGGCCTCGCCGCGCAGCCTGCGGGCCTCCTCCTGCAGCTCGACGGTCCTGGCCCGGTACTCCTCGGTGTCGTCCTTGGCCGCGCCCTTGAGCTGGTCGGCCTGTTCGGCGGCCTCGCCGCGCAGCCGGTCCGCCTCGGCCTCCGCCTCGCGGCGGATCCGGTCGGCCTCCTCGCTCGCCGCCTTCGTGGTCGACCGTGCGTCCTCGGACGCCTTGGTCAGCACCTCCTCGGCGGTCCTGGCCGCCTTGGCGAGCTGGGCCGCGGTGTCCTCGACGGCCGCCGTGCGGGCCTTCTCGGTCGCCTCGGACTTGATCCGGTCCGTCTCGGCGCGGGCGTCGGCGAGCGCCTGCTCGGCTTCCGCCTTCAGCGCCTCGGCGTCCTTCGTGGCCTCGCCGACCAGCCGGGCGATCTCCTGCTTGGCCGTACGGGTGCGCTGCTCGTTCTGGGACTCGGCGCCGGCCAGCCGCTTGACCGCGGCCTCCTTCGCCTCGGCGAGGACCTTCTCCGCCTCCAGGCGGGCCTCGCGCAGCTGCGTCTCGGCCTCCTGCATGCGCTGCTCGGCGGCCCGGTTCAGCTCGGCGGTCTGCTGCCGGGTCTGCTCGGTCTCCGCGGTCGTCGACGTACGCAGCTGTTCGGCGTGGCTGGTGGCCTCCTGCGCCTGGCTGGAGGCGGCGCCCAGCAGTCGCTCGGCGTCCTTGCGGGCGCGCAGCAGGATCGCTTCGGCCTCGGAACGGGCGGACTCCGCCTCGGAGCCGAGCCGGTGCCGGGTCTCGTCGGCGAGCCGGGCGGCCTCGGCGCGGGCGGCCGTCAGTGACTGCTCGGCCTCGGCCCGGGACTCGTCGAGCAGCCGGCGGGCCTGGGACTCGGTCCTGGCCCGGAGCTGCTCGGCCCAGGCGACGTTCTCGTTGACATGCGACTCGACGGTCTGGCGGCGCTCCGCCAGCTCCTGGTCGAGGCGCTGCCGTCGCTGCACGGCCTCGTTGTGCAGCTCGGCCTGCAACCGTGCCTGGTGCTCGGCGTGCTCCTGCAGGATCCGCTGTGTCTGCGCCCGGGCGTCACGGAGCTCGCGCTCGGCGTCGGTGCGCAGCTGCTCGGCCTGGATCTGGGCATTACGGAGCAGCTGTTCGGCCTGGTAACCGATGTCCGCGCTGTCGTAGGCGGGGCGGGTCGCGAGATTGCGCCGAGCCTCGTGCAGCTTGGCGCGCAAGACCTCGACCTGGTAACCGAGGTCCTCGGCGTGCTGGACGGCCTTCTCCCGGTCGGTCTTCAGCCGGTCCATCTTGGCTTCGAACCGCGAGAGATGGTCGTCTTCAGCTCGGTGGCTCTCCTGGCGTTCGTAGCCCCGCACTGCGCGGTCCCATCCGTCCCCTGGTCGCAACTCTCCAAACGAGTACCGCTCGCCGGCGAACGGTCCCCCGGGGAATGGTGACAGATCAACGGCTGGGGACGCGGCGCGGCCCCGACCCGGCCCCGGCCCGGAACCGCCCACTCTACCGGGCCGGGTATCCGGAGGTCAGTGCTCCGCCCGGGACGTGACCAGTTCGGTGAGAACGCCGTGGCAGTCCTTGGGGTGCAGGAAGGTGATCCGCGACCCCATCGACCCGGTCCTGGGCTCGTCGTACAGCACCCTGACCCCCTTGGAACGGATGTCCGCGGCGTCCTCGTCGACGTCTGCGGTGCCGAAGGCGATGTGGTGGACCCCCTCGCCGTTCTTGGCCAGCCATTTTCCGACGGCCGAGTCCTCGCGGGTGGGTTCCAGGAGCTGGAGGTACGAGGCACCGCCGTCCGAGGTCTCGTTGATCTTGAGCATGGCCTCGCGTACGCCCTGCTCCTCGTTGACCTCGGAGTGGAAGACTTCGAAGCCGTAGGTCGAGCGGTAGAACTCGACAGTTCTGTCGAGGTCGAAACAGGCGATTCCGATGTGGTCGATTCGCGTCAGCATGGACAACAGTGGAGCGCTCCACCGATGGTTACGCAACGTGCGCGCGATCACACCCGTTGCTGGATGACGAGCGGCGTACCGCGTCAGTACATTCGAGTAAACCCTCGTTCACATCTAATCCAAGGGGCCGTGCCTCATGTCTGGAACGACCGGTACCACCTCAGTGATCGTCGCGGGCGCCCGTACGCCCATGGGCCGTCTTCTCGGCTCCCTGAAGAGATTCTCCGGAGCCGATCTCGGCGGCTTCGCCATCAAGGCCGCGCTGGACCGGGCCGGTATCGGTGGCGACCAGGTCGACTACGTGATCATGGGCCAGGTGCTCCAGGCCGGGGCGGGGCAGATCCCGGCACGCCAGGCCGCGGTCAAGGCCGGTATCCCGATGAACGTTCCCGCGCTCACCGTCAACAAGGTCTGCCTCTCCGGCCTCGACGCGATCGCCCTGGCCGACCAGCTGATCCGCGCGGGTGAATTCGACGTCGTCGTCGCCGGCGGCCAGGAGTCCATGACCAACGCCCCGCACCTGCTCCCGAAGTCCCGCGAGGGCTACAAGTACGGCGCGATCGAGATGCTCGACTCGATGGCGTACGACGGTCTGACCGACGCCTACGAGAACATCCCGATGGGCGAGTCCACCGAGAAGCACAACACCCGCCTCGGTCTCGGCCGCGCCGACCAGGACGAGATCGGCGCCCTGTCCCACCAGCGCGCCGCCGCCGCCCAGAAGAACGGTCTCTTCGAGGCCGAGATCACCCCGGTCGAGATCCCGCAGCGCAAGGGCGACCCGATCCTCTTCTCCAAGGACGAGGGCATCCGCGCCGAGACGACCGTCGAGTCCCTCGGCAAGCTCCGCCCGGCCTTCACCAAGGACGGCACGATCACCGCGGGCACCTCCTCGCAGATCTCCGACGGCGCCGCCGCGGTCGTCGTGATGAGCAAGGCCAAGGCCGAGGAGTTGGGCCTGGACTGGATCGCCGAGATCGGCGCCCACGGCAATGTGGCGGGTCCGGACAACTCGCTCCAGTCGCAGCCGTCCAACGCGATCAAGCACGCGCTGAAGAAGGACGGCCTGAGCGTCGAGGACCTCGACCTCATCGAGATCAACGAGGCGTTCGCGGCCGTCGCCGTCCAGTCGATGAAGGACCTCGGCGTCTCCCCGGAAAAGGTGAACGTCAACGGCGGCGCCATCGCGCTCGGCCACCCGATCGGGATGTCCGGCGCCCGCGTGGTGCTGCACCTGGCGCTGGAGCTGAAGCGGCGCGGCGGCGGCACGGGTGCGGCGGCGCTGTGCGGTGGCGGCGGTCAGGGCGACGCGCTGATCATCCGCGTCCCGGGCAAGTAGTCCTCGTACACGTACGCACAGAGCGAACCGAACGGAGCGGTGATGGTGGACGTCCCCACCCTGGTCGAGCAGGCCCGTGAAGGCCGGCCGCGGGCCGTGGCCCGGCTCATCTCCCTGGTGGAGGGAGCGTCGCCGCAGCTGCGCGAGGTGATGGCGGCCCTCGCGCCGCTGGCCGGGAACGCGTACGTCGTCGGGCTCACCGGTTCACCGGGTGTCGGCAAGTCGACCTCGACCTCGGCGCTCGTCGCGGCGTACCGGCGGGCCGGCAAGCGGGTCGGCGTCCTCGCCGTCGACCCGTCGTCGCCGTTCTCCGGCGGCGCGCTCCTCGGCGACCGGGTCCGGATGTCGGAGCACGCCTCCGACCCCGGCGTCTACATCCGCTCCATGGCCACCCGCGGCCACCTGGGCGGCCTCGCCTGGTCGGCGCCGCAGGCGATCCGGGTGCTGGACGCGGCGGGATGCGACGTGATCCTGGTGGAGACGGTCGGCGTCGGCCAGTCGGAGGTGGAGATCGCCTCCCAGGCCGACACCTCGGTGGTGCTCCTCGCGCCCGGCATGGGCGACGGCATCCAGGCGGCGAAGGCCGGAATCCTGGAGATCGGCGACGTGTACGTCGTCAACAAGGCCGACCGGGACGGCGCGGACGCCACCGCCCGCGAGCTCAACCACATGCTGGGTCTCGGGGAGTCCCGCGGCCCCGGCGACTGGCGGCCGCCGATCGTGAAGACGGTCGCCGCCCGGGGCGAGGGCATCGACGAGGTCGTCGAGGCCCTGGAGAAGCACCGGGCGTGGATGGAGGAGCACGGCGTCCTGACCGAGCGCCGCACGGCGCGCGCAGCCGGCGAGGTCGAGACGATCGCGGTCACCAGACTCCGCGAACGCATCGGCGACCTGCACGGCGACCGCCGCCTCGGCGCCCTGGCCGAACGCATCGTGGCGGGCCGCCTGGACCCGTACGCGGCGGCGGACGAACTGGTGGCGGGGATCACGGGCGAGTCCTGACAGGCGGGTACCGGGGGGCGAGGGGCGGCGTGCGGGCCGCCCCTCGCCCGCTCGCCCTCGTCAGCCGTTCGGGTGAGTCGTCCGCACTGCTGCCCTGCGCGGGCCGTGACCGGCACATGGCAGGATGACGTACCACACGTGTCATGCACACCGGGGGGAAGCGACACATGCTGGGGCCGCTGCGTGAGGACTCGCCCGGACGGATCGGACCGTACGAGATACGGGCCCGGCTCGGCGCGGGCGGCATGGGGGAGGTCTTCCTCGGAGACCCGGGCGACGGCGGGGATCCCGTCGCCCTCAAGACGGTGCGCCGCGATGTGGCGCAGGACCCCGGCTTCCGTCACCGTTTCCGCCGCGAGATCGCGGTCGCCCGCTCCGTCACCAGCCCCTTCCTCGCCCCGCTGCTCGACGGGGACGCAGACTCCGAAGTGCCCTGGCTGGCCACCGGATACGTGGCCGGGCCGACCCTGTCCGCCGCGGTCCGCCGGGCCGGTGCGATGGACGAGGACGAGGTGCGGATGCTCGGCGCCGGGCTCGCCCGCGCGCTCGCGGCCGTCCATGCGGCCGGGGTCGTGCACCGGGATGTGAAGCCCAGCAATGTGATGCTCGCCGAGGACGGCCCGCGGGTCATCGACTTCGGCATCGCGCGGGACAGCAGCGCCACCCCGCTGACCACCACCGGCCGGATGGTCGGCAGCCCCTCCTTCATGTCCCCGGAACACGTGGCGGGCAGCGGGCGCGTCACCTTCGCCTCCGACGTCTTCTGTCTCGCTTCCGTGCTCTGCTTCGCCGCCACCGGCCGCGATCCCTTCGGTGACGGGCCGGTCGCCACCGTGCTCTACCGGGTCAAGTACGTCGAGGCCGACCTCGAAGGCGTACCGGACGCGCTGCGCGCCGTACTCGCCGACTGCCTGGCCGCCGACCCCGCCGACCGCCCCACCGCCGCCGGACTCGCCGAGCGGCTCGCCCCGGGCGCAGCGCAGCAGTGGCCCGAGCCGGTGCGGCAGCACATCGCCGAGTACGGCAGGGAACTGGCCCGGGTCCGAGCCCTCGACGGACCGCTGCTGCCCGGCTACACGCCGACCGAGGCGGCCACCGGCAGCCGCACCCCCGTTGCTCAACTGCCCACGCAGGGAACCGACTTCGCACCGGGTCTGCACATGGTGGAGACCCAGGGCCCCGGCCTTGCCCGGCCGGAACCGCCCCGACGCAGCCGCCGCGCCCTGATGGCGGCCCTGGCCCTGCTCGTCATCGGGGGCGCGGCGACCGGCGGACTCCTGGCGCTCCGGGACCGCAACGGCGACAACAACACCGCATCCCCGGGCGGCAGTCCGGCGCGGAACACAGTGATAGTCGCCGGGGTGGACGACCAGGGCGGCCCGGACGGTTCCGGAACTGTTCCGTACGGTCGGGAGGTCCGCCCGAAGGGCTGGAAGCCCTGGAAGTCCTCGACCGGCAGGAACCCCTTCGGTTGCACGGCCAACAGCACGGTCGTGGTCTGCCGCGACACCGCCGGTGCCTATCAGGCCCTGTCCGCGGTGGACGGCCGGAAACTGTGGAGCTTCGACACCCAGGAGGAGGCGGTCGGGGCCGGAGTGAGTCCCACCGGACAGTTCTTCATGCCGTCCGACTCCAGCCGTCCGACCGCATACGGGAACACGGTGTTCATGGCGAGCGGTGACCGGCTTCTCGCGGTGGACGCGGCCACCGGCGAAACCCGCTGGCAGCAGCGCGCGGGCGGAGCACACACCATCGAGAGCAGGCCGGTTGTCTCCGACGGACTCGTCTTCGCCTCCACGGCCATCACTGCGTACGGGTCCCAACTGGCCGCTTTCGACATGAAGACCGGCGACCGCAAGTGGACCGCGCCCCTCGCCGAGAAGGACATCCCGAAGGCCGAAGCCCGTAATTTCTGGCCGCTCGCCACGGCGAAGGGCGTGCTCTACGCGCTGGGCCACGACGGCATCAAGGCGTTCCGGGCCAAGGACGGCAAGGTGCTCGGTCAGGCGGATGTCGGCAGGACAGGGATGGGGGAATGCCAGGACGCCCGCGTGCAGGGCTCGTTCCTCTTCTGCTCCTCCTTCACCGCCGAACAGAGCGGGAACGGCTACGCCTACGGCCTCGTCGTCCACCGCCTCAGGACTCCGTCGCTCGCCGACGCCGGCCGACAGGCGGTGGACCCGAAGGTGGTCATGTCCCTGAAGGCAGGTGCGATCGACGGACGGGTGATCGCCTTCCGTCGTGGTGGCACGAACATGGGCCTGCCGGACCCGGCGGGCGTCCGGCCGGAGATCGTGCTGGTGAGTCTGGACAGCGGCCGGATCCTGGGCCGGTATCCGGTCACCGAGACGTTCTCCGGCGGGCGCCGCAACCCGGTCTCCAGCCCGCTGATCGATGCGGGCACGGTGGTGTGGGCGGACACGTCCACGCTCTACTCGGTGAAGCTGGGCAAGGACGGAACACCCGGGAAGCTGCGCCGTACCGCGCTCAAGGGGGCTCCCGGCCCGTCCGTCCCACCGTCCTACGACCTGGCGCCGAACGGCTACTCGTACGATCTCGACCTCCTTCCCCCGTATGTGGTGCCGGCCGGTGGGGTCGTGCACGTGTTCTTCGACGACGGCACGGCACTTTCCGTGCCGCTGCCGGAATGAGGATGCGTCACCGGTGATCGAACCGCTCCCCGCCGGACCGCTCCGGCACATCGGCCCGTACCGGCTGCTCGGGCTGCTCGGCGCGGGCGGCATGGGCGAGGTGTATCTGGCCCGGCAGAGCGGCGCGCCGGAAGGCGGGCTCGTCGCGCTGAAGACGGTGCGGGCCGATCTCGACCTCGACGACGGCTTCCGGATCAGGTTCCGCCGGGAGATCGACGCGGCGGGCGCGGTGCGCAGCGCGTACACCGCGACGCTCGTCGGCGGCGACGCGTCGGGGCGGCCGCCCTGGCTGGCCACCGAGTACGTCCCCGGGCCCTCACTTGCCGAGGCCGTCACCCGCGGCGGCCCGCTGCCCGAGCCGGTGGTCCGGGCCATGGGCGCCGATCTGGCCCGCGCCCTCGCCGACATGCATGCCGTGCGCGTCCTCCACCGCGACCTCAAGCCCGGCAATGTCCTGCTCGGCCCGGACGGGCCGAAGGTGATCGACTTCGGGATCGCCCAGGCCTTCGACGCCACCCAGCTCACCCGGACCGGCGTCGTGGTCGGCAGCCCCGGCTACATCTCGCCGGAGCACGTCAACGGCTCCCGGGCACTCGTGCCCGCCTCGGACGTGTTCTGTCTGGGGGCGGTGCTCGCCTTCGCGGCCAGTGGGCGGGGACCCTTCGACGACTCCGACATGGCAGCGGTGATTTTCCGGATCGCGCAGGGAGAGCCGGAACTCTCAGGCGTACCGCCGCAGTTGCGTGAAGTGATCGCCCAGTGCCTGCACGCGCGCCCCGAGGACCGCCCGACGCCGGGGCAGTTGGCCGGACTGCTGCTCCGCGGGCAGCCGTCGACCCCGTCGTTCCCTTGGCCGGCAGGGGTACGGGAACAGCTGGCCGGCTACGAGGAGGCTGCCCGGGACTGCCTCGTCGCGGCTCCGCCCATGGCCGTCGTGCCCCCGGTCCCGGACCGTCCGCCGACACTGGTGCCCCCTTCCGGGACCGTCCCGGGGCGCGGCCGTAGCCGCAGGGCGCTGCCGATGGCGCTGGCGGCTGTTGCGGTGACAGCGTGTCTGCTCCTCGGCTATGTGCTGTTGCCCGGTCTCTTCCCGCCGGACAAGGGCAACGGCGGCGGTTCGGGTGCCACCGGTCCCACGGCCGGTCCGTCCCCGGCGGCCGTGCGCAGCAAGGTGCGGGCCGTCCCCCGGGCCGACGGCGGCCGTACCGGTGACTTCGGCGAGGCTGCCACCGATGCCTCCCTCCAGCCCGCGGGCTGGAAGGCGTGGAAGTCCACGGTCGACGGGGTCGAGGACGGGTGCAGCTTCGCCGAGTCGACGCTGCTGTGCGCGGGCAGCAAGGGCGTCACCGCACTCGACGCGGCCGACGGAGGCCGGCGCTGGCAGGCCCCGAAGGGACAGGCGGGGGCGACCGGTTCGGCCGTGGCCGGGTTCGCCCCCGGGACTGTGTACGCCTTCGTCGGCCAGGCGTTGGTCGCCTACCGGATCACGGACGGCCGGGAGTTGTGGCGCTCGGCGCTGCCCGACGGCTCCGTGGGCGCGGGTGCCGTCCAGGACGGCGACACCCTGTATTACGTCGCCCGGGCCAACAGCGGGAGCACGGGGAAACTGATCGCCCGCCGGCTGACCGGCGACCGCGGCGAGCTGTGGAGCACGGACTTCGGCGACCCGCGGTTCAGTCTGCTCGCCGACGGCGGACGGCTGGTCGTGGTGGGCAACGACACCCGGATCGTCGACGGGGCGAAGGGGACCGTGGAACAACGGCTCACAGCCGCAGACTTCCCCTGCCGGGGGCCGGTGCTGAGGGGCCGCCGCCTGGTCTGCCGGGGAGCGACCGGGCTGCTCGTCATGGACGATGTGACACGGCCCGGTCAGCCCCGCAGACTCGCCGAAGAGATCACGCCCACCCACTCGCCGGCACTGGTCGGCGACGACACCGTGGTGGTCTCCGACGACGACCACGCGTACGCCTACGGGCTCACCGACGGGCAGCGCAAGTGGACGACGTACGAGAACCTCACCGAGATGGGCGGCGTCCCTTCCCTGGCGGGTTCTCGGGTGCTGATTGCCAGATACGACGGGGTGGGCGCCTTCCGCCTGGCCGACGGTGAGTCGGAGAACGTCAAGTCGTACACCGGGTGGCCCGACACCAGGCCGGGCGTGAGCCTGCCGGATCTGCTCGCCGTCGGGGACCTCGTGTTCCTCACCTTCAAGGACGGCACGGTCCTGTCGGGATACGCCCCCTGAGCGACAGGGGGCGCCGGCCGGGAGGGGAGCCGATCAGTCGTCGTCACCGTGGTCGTCCCCGTGGCGGCCGTCGTCCGGGCGGTCCGCGGTGACCGCGGCTGCGCAGCCCGATCGCCTCGCTGCGCACGCAGCTGGAAGTGGACGCAGCTGGAAGTGGACGCAGCCCGTCCGGAGCCGCTGGACCTGCCCGGCGCGGTCGCCGACACCGTACGACTCCAGGCGCCGGCCGCCGATCTGCTGCTGCCGGCCCGGCCGGCCGCGGGGGAGCGGCCGGGGAACACCCCGGTGGACCCGGGCGCTCCGGTCCGCGAGGAGGTCTCGCAGCGCACAGGCGACCGGACCCCGGTGCCCCTCCGGCGACGGAGGGCAGAGCCCGCACCCCGTGCAACGGCTTGCCCCGCACACGCGCGCCCAGGGCGCGCTACGGCTTGCCCCGCCGCCCTCGCAAGTGCTCCGCAACCGGCGTCAGCGCCGCGTGCAGGTCCGCCAGTGCCTCCGGCGTCAAAAGGTCCATGAAGTGTTTGCGCACGGATGCGACATGGTGCGGTGCGACCTTCTGCATCGTCTCCGCGCCGGTCTCCGTGAGCACCGCGTACAGACCGCGCCGGTCGGACTCGCAGTTCTCCCGGCGGACCAGCCCCGCCGTCTCCATGCGGGTGATCTGGTGCGAGAGCCTGCTCTTGGACTGCAGTGTGGCCGCGGCCAGGTCGCTCATCCGCATGCGCTGGTCTTCCGACTCCGAGAGGTTCACCAGGATCTCGTAGTCGTTGTTGGTCAGGCCGAACGGCTGGAGGTCCTTCTCCAGCTGGTGCATCAGCAGCCTGCTGACGTCCAGGTGGGTGCGCCAGGCGCACTGCTCCGCGTCGCTCAGCCACTGGGTGGCCGTCTCGGTCTCCATATGTGGATTCTACCTAAGAAGTTGAAAGCCGGACGAAGTGGAGTGCTGTAACGCCCGGAACCGGCCCGGGGCGCCGGTTCCGGAGCCGGTTCCGGAAACGGCTCCGGAACCGGCTCCAGCGCTGGGCGCAGGCGTTCGACGTCACGCTCCGCAGACTACCGTTCACAAGCCGAAGCGACGCTGGAGGTCCCCCAGCTGGCCGGGCAGACGGGGGGTGGCGCCAGGTTGACCCGCACCGCCACCCGGGACCCCTGCCTGCTGCGGCGTCGCCCCCGTCGGCTGCTCCGCCATCAGGACCTCGGTCGACTGGAGCAGCACCGTACCCGCGCCGACGAACTCGAACTGGTGCTCCTCGCCCGAGGTCCCGCCGATCCCGGTCAGTGACCGGAGACCGCCCATCACGCCCGTCATATAGCCGTGGTCGTAGTGGTGGCACGGCGAGGGGCAGTCCGCCCAGCCCACCAGGGCCTGCGGATCGACCCGCAGCGGCGGTTCCATGAAGACCACCGGGCCGTTGGACGCGGCCACGAACTTGCCCGTGCCGATCAGGGTCAGGAAGCCCGGCACGATCGACTGCTTGAGTGCCAGCGTCGGCTGGTACGCGAGGAGGTTGCCGGACCGGATCGTCAGGTTCCCGTCCTCCAGGTCGTACGAGTTGACGTCGAAGGCCCGGTCGGCGAGCAGCATCTTGCCGCTGCCCTCGGCCACCACCCAGTCGCTCGCGTGCAGCGGCGAGTGGAAGCTCGTCCGGATCAGCCGCTCGAAGCGTCCGTGGCCGATGCCGTTGAACTCGATCCGCCCGTAGTAGGCGATCATCTTGCCCTTCTGCAGGAACCACTGGCTCCCCTTGAGCTCCACACAGAAGGTGTACGCATTGACGTTGTCGTCCGACGGCAGCGTCATCGGGTCAAAGATCACGGGCGTGCTCACAGCTTCTCCTCCGACGCCTGGACGTACACCGCGCCACTGCCGCTCAACTCCAGCTGGAACGCCTCGCCGGAGCCGCGCCCCACCATGTCGCGCCAGCCGAGCGCGGTGGAGAGCTTGTTGCGTACGTCGCCGTGGTGGGCGACATAGGCCTGCGGGTCCACATGTACCTCGCGGCCCGGCGTGATGGGCAGCTCGATCACCCCGCCGTGAGCCATCACCGCGACCGCGCCATGACCCTTCAGCGTCGTGGTGAACAGGCCCTGCCCGGTCACCTGGCCGCGCACCATCCCCATGACCCCGCCCTGCGACCCCATGAACATCGTGCCCTGCTGCAGCGTCCCGTCGAAGGCGAGCAGCCGGTCGGCCTCCACGTACAGGGTGTCGCCGGCCAGGTTGATGACCTGGATGTGGTGGCCGCCGTGGCCGAACATCACCGTGCCGCTGCCTTCGACCGTCATCAGCGGCGTCGCCTCATTGGCCATCCGACGGCCGATCATCGACATCACGCCGCCCTGGCCGCCCTGGATGTTCGGGGTGAACGACACCTCGCCGCGGTACGCGAGCATCGCGCCGCGCTGGCTGAACATCTTCTGGCCGGGGACCACCGTCGCCTCGACCATCTTCGAGTTGATCTCACGGAACGGCATCAGACATCGCCCCCGATGGTGTTCCGCTCGCTCGGCTGCACGTAGACGAGTCCCTCGCCCTCGAATCCGATCTGGAACGACTCGCCCGAGCCCTCGCCCATCAGCGTCCGGAAGTTGACCCCGGACTGGAAGTGCTGCTGCAGATTGCCCTGGTGGGCGATGTACGCGCCGGGGTCGACGAACAACGGGTACTGGGCGGTCACCCGCAGCACCACGGCCGAACCGTCCGACATGATCGCCGCCTGGCCGGTGCCCTCGACGGTGGTGGTGAACAGGCCGTTGCCGGTCGCCCCGCCGCGCAGCCCGGTGAAGGTGGTGCCGGTGCGCAGCCCGGCATCGGTGCAGAGCAGGTTGCTCGCCTCCACGTAGAGCTTCTCGCCGCGCAGCGAGACGAGGTTGATCTCGCTCGCGCGGTCGGCGAAGTAGCAGGTGCCCTGCCCGCTCACCTCCATCACGGTCATCTGCTCGCCGGTCAGCCGACGGGTCACCATGCCGCGGATGCCCTCACCGCCGCCGGACATCTTCTTGAACGCCATCCGGCCGTCGTACGCGACCATCGAGCCGTTCTTCGCCTTGACGGCGTCGCCTGTCAGATCGACGGCGAGCGTCTTGCTGCCTTGGAGTCGGAACATTGCCACCCCGTGACGGTAGCGGCAGGTGCCCTGGGCCCGACAGGGCCCGTGGGCCTATCCGGACCCTGAGAGCCTGTCGGGTGGCCTCTGATCGGGCGGCCACGCCCTGGCACGCACGCTTCCCGCGTTGCCGAAATGCCCTAGTAGCTCCTTCCCCAGGCTCTCAGCTTCGTTCGAGCAGGGGAGACCCCATCCGAGGGCCTTCCGGCGCCTTGGAATCGCACGCACCAGACCGCGTCCGCTATCCGATCGAAGGCCACCCGACAGGCTCTGAGCCGACCCTGATATGCGCCGATACGTTCCCCGGAGTGTCAACCGGCCCCCGCCCCCGGACCCGATGGGTGTCGATGCCACAATGGGACACGCTTGTGCCTGTATTCACAAGCTGTGACGACCCTCCCACCGAAGGTGCCCTCGTGGACATCAAGACCGCTACCGCCCTGCACCGGCTGCGCCTCATCTCGATCCCCGAGGCGCTCTCCTTCCCGGCGCTGATCATCTTTGGCTCGGTCCTCAGCCGCGTCTCGGACATCGACTTCCTGATGATGCCTCTCGGCATGCTGCACGGCGTGCTCTTCGTGACCTACGCCGTCCTGCTGCTGGACGTCTGGTCCAAGACCAAGTGGCCGTTCAAGCGCGTCGCGTTCTTCTTCCTGCTGGCGCTGCTGCCGTTCGGCGGGCTGTACGGCGACAAGATCCTCAAGCGCTACGAGGCCGACGGGGTCATCGCCGCCCGGGCCCGCCGGGAAGGCGTGGTGGAGGCATGATCGTCGCCTTCTCCGTCAGCCCGCTGGGGGCCGGCGAGGACGTCGGCGAGTACGTCGCCGACGCCGTCCGGGTCGTCCGCGAGTCGGGGCTGCCCAACCGCACGGACGCCATGTTCACCTCCATCGAGGGAGAGTGGGACGAGGTCATGGACGTCGTCAAGCGCGCCGTCGCGGCCGTCGAGGCCCGCGCCGGACGTGTCTCCCTCGTACTGAAGGCCGATATCCGGCCCGGTGTCACCGACGGTCTGACCTCCAAGGTCGAGACGGTCGAGCGGTACCTCGCCGGCTGACGCCTCTCCGCACCATCCGGAGACCCCCGCGCCGCACGGCGAGCGGGGTCTCCGTCACCCGGGGTGCGTTTCGGGCTCCACCGCCAGCGCGATCCCGAGCGGCGTCCGCTCGTACAGCACCTGGTGCCCGTACCGCCGCGAGGTCAGCAGCCCCGCCGCCCGCAGCACCGACAGATGCTCCGACACGGAGGACGGCGCGAGGCCGAGCCGGTGGGCGAGTGCGCTCGTCCCCGCCGGTTCGTCGAGCATGCACAGGACATCGGCCCGCGCCCGCCCGAGCAGCCGCGCGAGCGTCTGCGGCGTACGGTCGGCGGGTTCCGTCCACAGGCCACCGATCCCGCGCGCCGGATAGATCACCGCGGGCTGGTAGGGCGGCTCGTACCCGCTGACCACATTCGGCCAGGCGAAGACGCTCGGCATCAGGACGAGACCCTGCCCGCCGAGCACCCGGGAGTGCCGGCCCCGCATCCCGACGAGCGTGAGCGTCGAGTCCGCCCAGCTCAGCTGGGGACTCAACTCACCGAGCAGCCGCGCGAAGCCGACCGCGGCGAGCCGGCGCGAGTGGTACGCGATGTCCGCCTCCAGCAACGCACGCAGCCGCGGCCAGTCCGGCTCGACCAGGACCCGCCACGCCTGTTCCAGAAGCGCGGACAGCTCCCGCTGCGCGCGGGCGGGGTCGTCGAGCATCGCCCGTCCGGCGGGGGAGTCCAGCGCCCCCGGCACACACGCGAGCGTCAGCGCCAGATCGTCACGGACGAGCTCGGGATCGATGGCGCGTACCCCGGCGATCTCCTCCTCGAACGAGGCATACGGCCCGAGCGGTGGCAGGGAAAGAAAGTCCGGATTGTGCCCGCTCTCCGGCATCAGCGACCACAGCGGCCCGAGGTCCAGCCCCGCGGCGGCGCTCCGGATGCGCCGCAGCCACGGCTCGTGGTATCCCCGGTTCCCGGGGCGCAGGAGGGTGCGTACTGCCTGTTGCGTCTCCCAGAGCGGGGAGAGGGCGAACCTGCAGCGCAGCAGATCGCTCTCGTCGAAATGCAGATGGAACGGCATCGGCGCGCCTCGCGAAGATTCGGTGTCAGCCGAAAGTTTATGGAGTGCGGGCCGCGCTCCGCCACGCTGCGTCCATGCCGAGCAACAGCCCCGTTTCGGCGGGCGGCCCCCGCGATGCGGTGGACCCCCCGAGCGGCCCGACGGGTCCCTCACCCCAGGACCCGTCAGCCGCATGCCGCGCCGCGAACGTCCGCCCCGCAGGAGCGGCGCCGTCCCCGGCCCCGTCCTCGGAGCGCGCCGACCCCATTGACCCGAACCCGTCGCCCGCGCTCCGGGCTCCGGCTTCCGCCCCGGACCCCGGCACACCCGGCGGCTACCGCGCCGTCTTCGCCGTACGGGAGTTCCGTGCCGTCTTCGCCGCACACCTGCTCTCCCTTCTCGGCGTCGTCGTCAGCGAGCTCGCGCTCACCGTCCTCGTCTACGACCTCACCGGCTCGCCCCTGCTCAGCGCCCTCACCTTCGCGCTCGGCTTCCTCCCGTACCTCGTCGGCGGCACGCTCTTCGCCGGGGTCGCCGACCGCTACCCCGCCCGCCGGGTCCTGGTCACCTGCGATCTGATCTGCGCGGGCTGTGTCGGTGTCATGGTGCTGCCCGGCACCCCCGTCGGCGGGCTCCTCGCGCTGCGCTGTCTCGTCGCCTCCGTGTCGCCCGTCTTCACCGGGACGCGTATGGCCGCGCTCACCGACATCCTCGGCGAGGGCGACCTCTATGTACTGGGCCGCTCGCTGCTGCGGATCGTCTCGCAGAGCGCACTGCTGATCGGCTTCGGGGTGGGCGGTGTGCTGCTCGCCGCGGTCTCCGCGCGCGGGGCGATCACGATCACCGTCGGGACCTTCCTCTGCTCGGCGGCGCTGCTCCGCTTCGGCACCCGCAACCGGCCCGCCCGGAGCGGCCGTGACGGAGGCGGCGCCCTGCTCAAGGACTCGCTCGCCGGAGCCCGTACCGTCCTCGCCGACCGCAGGATCCGCGCCCTGATGCTGCTCTTCTGGCTGCCGGCGATGTTCGCCGTGGCACCGGAGGCGCTCGCCGCACCGTACGCGGACGAGATCGGTGTCGGCCCGGCCGCGCTCGGACTCCTCATGTGCGCGATGCCGGTCGGCCACATCGGCGCCGAGCTGTACGCGGGCGCCGCGCTCGCCCCGCGCCTGCGTTCCAGGATCGTGCTGCCGGTCGCCGCCGCCGGGCTGCTGCCCCTCGTGCTGTACGGGTTCCGTCCCGGCATGGTGCTGTGCGTCGTCGCGCTCGTGCTGGCCGGGGTGGGGGCGGCGTATGTCATCGGCCTCGACCAGTGGTTCGTCGACGCCGTCCCGGAGGAGCTGCGGGGCCGGGCCATGACCCTGCTCGCCGCCGGGCTGATGACGGTCCAGGGCGTCGGCATGGCCCTCGCCGGGCTCGCCGCCGAATTCTTCCCCGTACATCAGGTGGTCGCCGGGGCCGCTGTGATCGGTACGGTGTGCACGCTCGTCCTCGTCCGCGAGGTCAGGAGCACGGAACCCGCTCACGGTCCTCGGACCGAAGTTCGAGACGGGGCTGACCAGCATATGAGCAGTGGGTAAGGTCGATGCCGTGCCGAAGCCGCTCAGTCTCCCGTTCGACCCCATCGCCCGCGCCGACGAACTCTGGCAGCAGCGCTGGGGCCCTGTCCCCTCGATGGGGGCGATCACCTCGATCATGCGTGCGCAGCAGATCCTGCTCGCCGAGGTCGACGCGGTCGTCAAACCGTACGGGCTGACGTTCGCGCGGTACGAGGCGCTGGTGCTGCTCACCTTCTCCAAGGCCGGTGAGCTGCCGATGTCCAAGATCGGCGAGCGGCTGATGGTCCACCCCACGTCCGTCACGAACACCGTGGACCGGCTGGTCAGGTCCGGTCTGGTCGACAAGCGCCCCAACCCGAACGACGGCCGCGGCACCCTCGCCTCGATCACCGACAAGGGCCGAGAGGTCGTCGAGGCGGCCACCCGGGACCTGGTGGACATGGAGTTCGGGCTCGGGGTGTACGACGCCGAGGAGTGCGCGGAGATCTTCGCACTGTTGCGCCCCCTGCGGATCGCGGCCAAGGACTTCGAGGAGAAGTAGCGCCGCGCGCCCCCCGCCCGCTGCAAGATCGCCCCCGGCGCCCGGTTACGCTCGACGTCATGAAACGCAGTGTGCTGACCCGGTACCGGGTGATGGCCTACGTCACCGCCGTCATGTTGCTGGTGCTCTGCACCTGCATGGTCTTCAAGTACGGCTTTGACACCGGTGCGGGGCTGACGCTCGTCGTCTCCCAGATCCACGGTGTGCTGTACATCATCTACCTGATCTTCGCCTTCGACCTGGGGTCCAAGGCGAAGTGGCCGCTCGGCAAGCTCTTCTGGGTGCTGATCTCCGGCACGATCCCGACGGCCGCGTTCTTCGTCGAGCGCAAGGTCGTCCAGGAGGTCGAGCCGCTGATCGCGGACGGCTCCCCGGTGACAGTCAAAGTCTGACCCGAACCGCCCCGTGCAAAGCACCGGGCGGTTTGTCATCGACATTTACTAGGACGTCCTAGTAAATTGGGGTCCATGGACGCTGACGCGATCGAGGAAGGCCGCCGACGCTGGCAGGCCCGTTACGACAAGGCCCGCAAGCGCGACGCGGACTTCACCACGCTCTCCGGGGACCCGGTGGAGCCCGCGTACGGGCCCCGCCCCGGGGACACGTACGAGGGGTTCGAGCGGATCGGCTGGCCCGGCGAGTACCCCTTCACCCGGGGTCTCTACCCGACCGGCTACCGCGGCCGCACCTGGACCATCCGCCAGTTCGCCGGCTTCGGCAACGCCGAGCAGACCAATGAGCGGTACAAGATGATCCTCGCCGCGGGCGGCGGCGGGCTCAGCGTCGCCTTCGACATGCCGACGCTGATGGGCCGCGACTCCGACGAGCCGCGCTCGCTCGGCGAGGTCGGGCACTGCGGTGTCGCCATCGACTCCGCCGCCGACATGGAGGTCCTCTTCAAGGACATCCCGCTCGGCGACGTCACGACATCCATGACGATCAGCGGACCCGCCGTTCCGGTCTTCTGCATGTACCTGGTCGCCGCCGAGCGCCAGGGCGTCGACCCGGGGGTGCTCAACGGCACGCTCCAGACCGACATCTTCAAGGAGTACATCGCGCAGAAGGAGTGGCTCTTCCAGCCCGAGCCCCATCTGCGCCTCATCGGCGACCTGATGGAGCACTGCGCGCGCGACATCCCCGCGTACAAGCCGCTCTCGGTCTCCGGCTACCACATCCGCGAGGCCGGGGCGACGGCCGCGCAGGAGCTCGCCTACACCCTCGCCGACGGCTTCGGCTACGTGGAGCTCGGCCTCTCCCGGGGGCTCGACGTCGACACCTTCGCCCCCGGTCTCTCCTTCTTCTTCGACGCGCACCTCGACTTCTTCGAGGAGATCGCCAAGTTCCGCGCCGCCCGCCGGATCTGGGCCCGCTGGATGAAGGAGGTGTACGGGGCGAAGACCGACAAGGCGCAGTGGCTCCGCTTCCACACCCAGACCGCCGGGGTCTCCCTGACCGCCCAGCAGCCGTACAACAACGTCGTACGGACCGCGGTCGAGGCGCTCTCCGCCGTCCTCGGCGGCACCAACTCGCTGCACACCAACGCCCTCGACGAGACCCTCGCGCTCCCGTCCGAGCAGGCCGCGGAGATCGCCCTGCGCACCCAGCAGGTGCTGATGGAGGAGACCGGCGTCGCCAACGTCGCCGACCCGCTGGGCGGTTCGTGGTACGTCGAGCAGCTCACCGACCGGATCGAGGCCGACGCCGAGAAGATCTTCGACCGGATCAAGGAGCGCGGCACCAGGGCGCACCCGGACGGGCAGCACCCCATCGGGCCCATGACCTCCGGCATCCTGCGCGGCATCGAGGACGGCTGGTTCACCGGCGAGATCGCCGAGTCCGCGTTCCGGTACCAGCAGTCGCTGGAGAAGGGCGACAAGCGCGTCGTCGGCGTCAACGTCCACCACGGCTCGGTCACCGGCGACCTGGAGATCCTGCGGGTCAGCCACGAGGTCGAGCGCGAGCAGGTCCGCGAGCTCGCCGACCGCAAGGCCGCCCGCGACGACGCCCGGGTCCGCGCCTCGCTGGACGCGATGCTGGCCGCCGCCCGCGACGGCTCGAACATGATCGGACCGATGCTGGACGCCGTCAGGGCCGAGGCGACGCTCGGTGAGATCTGCGGGGTCCTGCGGGACGAGTGGGGCACGTACACCGAGCCGCCCGGCTTCTGAGGGCTTCGGCGTTGCCCGCTACGTGGCGGCTGCCGCGCCCAGCCCCGCAAGCAGCAGAACGGTGAAGCGCCGGGCCCAGTCCTCGTCGACGGGCTCGGCGCTCACCAGCGTCCGGTGCACGACCGCACCGGCGATCACATCGAAGATCAGGTCGGCGGTCGAGGCCGCCGACGTCTCGTCCGGTTCGACGGGCAGCTCGCCGCGCTGCTGCGCCCGTTGCCGTCCCAGCAGCACGAGCCGCTTCTGCCGGTCCACGATCGAATCGCGAATCCGGGCCCGCAGCGCGTCGTCACGGGTCGACTCCGCGACCACGGCCATCAGCGCCGTCCTGGTCTCCGGGCGGTCCAGCAGCGCCGCGAACTGCAGCACCACGTTCTGCACATCGGCCGACAGGCTGCCCAGGTCCGGCAGTTCCAGCTCGTCGAAGAGGGCCGCGACAGCGTCCACGACCAGTTCGTTCTTGCCCGCCCAGCGCCGGTAGAGCGTCGTCTTGGCGACCCCGGCCCGCGTCGCCACATCACCCATCGTCAGCTTCGACCAGCCGAGGTCGACCAGGGACGCGCGGCAGGCCTCCAGGATCGCCTCGTCGGCTGCGGCGCTGCGCGGTCGTCCCGTTCGCCCGGGTTTGGGGTGGCTGTGGCTCAGCATGCCGTGACCATACCCGCCAGTAAGGAGAACCGGCCGGTCGCGTTCGCCGTGAGACAGATCACTGGACACTCCTGCGCGCGAGGGGTGCGGGACAGTTACGCTACGGGTCGTAGCGTAAGGACGACGGCCAGGCCGTTGTCACGCCACGAGCGAACGACAGCCACATGTGCCGGGTGGGGACCCGGCGCCGAGAACGGGCCCTTCGAGGGTCATCGACCGCGGAGGTCCGCGCGTCCCGCACGCCGGCGGGTACCACGGACGGATGCGGTTCCCGGATCGCTTTCCGGAACAGCGTGCCGAGGGGGGAGGATGTACGTATGCAGCCAAGGAACATGTCCATGAGCGGCGTCGTCGACCTCGCCGCGGTGAAGGCGGCCGGCGAGGCCAAGGTGAAGGCGGAGCAGGCCCGTGCCGAGGCCGTCCGGCAGGGTGGCGGCGGCGCCGTCCCCCCGTCCTCCCTGGTGATCGATGTCGATGAGGCGGGCTTCGAGCGCGATGTCCTCCAGCGCTCCGCCGAGGTCCCCGTCGTCATCGACTTCTGGGCCGAGTGGTGCGAGCCGTGCAAGCAGCTGGGCCCGCTCCTGGAGCGCCTGGCCCACGAGTACAACGGCCGCTTCGTACTGGCCAAGGTCGATGTCGACGCCAACCAGATGCTGATGCAGCAGTTCGGCATCCAGGGCATCCCGGCGGTCTTCGCCGTCGTTGCCGGGCAGGCTCTCCCGCTCTTCCAGGGCGCGGCCCCCGAGACCCAGATCCGGCAGACGCTGGACCAGCTGATCCAGGTCGGCGAGGAGCGGTTCGGGCTCACCGGGATCGCGGTCGACCAGGAGGCCGCCGGCCCGGAGGACGCCGGGCAGGCTCCGGCCGAGGTGCCCGCGGGACCGTACGACGCACTGCTCGAAGCGGCCGTACGGGCGCTGGACGCCAGTGACTTCGGCGGCGCCGTCCAGGCGTACAAGAACGTGCTCGCCGACGACCCGGCCAACACCGAGGCCAAGCTCGGCCTCGCCCAGGCCGAACTGCTCGCCCGGGTGCAGGACATGGACCCGCAGCAGGTCCGCAACGACGCTGCCGAGAAGCCGACCGATGTGGCGACGCAGATCGCCGCCGCCGATCTGGATCTGGTCGGCGGTCATGTCGAGGATGCCTTCGGGCGCCTCGTCGAGACCGTGCGCCGGAATTTCGGTGAGGACCGGGACGCGGCGCGACTGCGGCTGCTGGAGCTTTTCGACGTCATCGGCCCCGACGATCCACGTGTCGTCGCGGCCCGCACGGCGCTGGCGCGCGTCTTGTTCTGATGTGACAACGCGGCCGTGGCGCCCCGGGGCGTCACGGCCGTTTTCGCGATCGGGCGACAACAGCCGCCCCCGCTTTACCAAATCTTGATAAAAGCGCGGGCTGTTACTGCCAGTAAATCGCACGTGGGGTTCTGTCCGCTTTGGAACCTCAATTCTCCTTTTCCTCCTTGCGTAGGACGCCACCCTGTGTTGCCGGTCGGCGCCGCCCTGTCGCGCCTTGGTTATCGGGCCGTTACTAGCGAGTAACGAACCCCCTTGTGTCGCGGGCGCTAATGCACCACGATCGGCCACGCTCGGTCCAATGACGCCAGCCCGGCCACCAGTCGGCGCGGCGGCCGATTTGGGTCCCCACCGAGTGGGTCGGCGGCAGTGGCGCCGACCGCGGACAGGGGGGTTCCTGCCGTCCGGCAGGGCCTGTCCGAACAGGTTGCGCGAACGCGTGGCCAGTGGTTGTCGCTCGGGGGTGATCGCCAGCGATTCGGACGCGGTTCACGCCTCCGGTTCCGGCGCTCTCCTTTCCGAGGACGTAGCACTTCTCCCATCCCAGTACGGGCCGACGCCCGGACCGGAGATGTACGTCCGAGAAGGAGGAAAGTCATGGAGTCCCAAGTTCGTGGCGGGACCAGATGGAAGCGGTTCGCTCTCGTCATGGTTCCGAGTGTGGCCGCGACGGCCGCGGTCGGTGTAGCCCTCGCACAGGGTGCGCTGGCCGCGTCGTTCAGCGTGTCCGGCCAGTCGTTCAAGGTGACGGCGGAGCACCTGGACGGCAAGGGCTTCTCGCAGTACGGCGGCCTAGACGTCGGCTACGCGGAGCTCGAGGGTGACAAGAAGACCCTGCACCCGGTCGCGATCTCGTCGTTCAAGTCGGCCGACATCACGGGCATGTGCCAGTCCGTCGTCACGCCGGACATCCCGGTCTTCGGGTCCGTCAGCCTCATGCTGAAGGCCGGCGGCGGCGGTACCCCGGTCCACGCCGAGAACCTGTACCTCGACGTCGCTGATCTGGACGCCGATGCCACGTTCACCAACATCGAGATCGGTGTTGCGACGAAGGATGCCAGCAAGGGTCCGGCCATCAAGCCCGGCGAGAACATCAAGGAGAACGGTTTCGCCCAGCAGGCGGACCGCGCGGTTCTCGACAACGTGAAGCAGAAGGCGTGGGCGACCACCGCCGGCACCTTCAAGCTCAGCGGCCTGAGCATGCGCCTCTACAACGGCGTCAAGGAGTGCTACTAAGCACTCCGTCCGGGCGGGCGGAGGAGCGGCCACGCTGCTCCGCCCGACCGGCTCCCTCTTCTTTCACAGCAATACCGGTTCCAGGGAGCTGTTTTCCATGAGCGCCGACTCCACGGGGCAGAACGAGCACTACACCCGCGTCCTTCGGCAGCGTTTCCGCGCCTGGCGGGGCAGCCGGCCGTTCTGGGCGGGCCTGCTCACCGCACTGGGTGGGGCGCCGATCGCGTACCTCCCGTACGCCAATCTCAAGATCGGTCACCTCACGCTGGCCATGGCGACCACCGCGGGTGCGGGCTCACTGATCATCGGTGTACTGCTGGTCACGCTCGGTCTGACCATGTGGTTCCACCAAATCGTCCGGGTCTTCGCCGGTGTCGCCTCGATCCTGCTGGCGCTGGTCTCCATCCCGGTGTCCAACCTCGGCGGGATCTTCATCGGATTCCTGCTCGCCATGATCGGTGGCTGCCTCGCCCTTTCCTGGGCACCGGGCACGCCGGTCGCCGAGCAGCCGGCCGAGGCCGGAGGTTCCCCGAAGGGCCCGGCAGGGCCCGAGGGCGTGCTGCCGGACGGTGCCGGCCCGCACCACGGTGCCGCGGGGACGTACAGCCCCGGTCCGGCTCCGTGGAACGACGACAGCACGAACGGCAAAGTTGACGCAGGCGGCGGGAGGAACAGTGCGGGGTGACGAGACGCAGCTGAACTCGACCGGGGGAGAGGATCTCCGGGCGAGAAGCGGGCCGCGCCACGCGGCCCCGAGGAAGTCGCTGCTGACGAAGCTGCACATACCCGCGGGCAAGGCCTTCGCGCTCGCCGCGATGCCGACGGCTGTCTTCGTCGGGATGGGACTCACCCCCAAGCTCGCGCTGGCCGACGACGCGACGGACATCCCGTTCGCGCCGGGCCCCTGTGTGACGCGTTCGGACGAGCCGAGCCAGTCGCCGGAGCCTTCGGCGTCCGCGTCGGAGACGAAGACGCCGTCCCCGTCCGCCAGTGCGTCCACCGGTGCCGGCGGCAGCGGTGCGGACCAGAGTCCCGAGGCGACGCCGAAGCCGTCGGCGACCCCGTCGGCGAACGGAGCGGCGGACCAGCAGAGCGTGGCGCCCGCCGCGACGCCGAGCGCCTCCCCGTCGCCCACGGCGACGAACAACCCGCTCGACCCGCTGGGCGTCGGCGACGCGCTGGGGGACCTCTTGGACGGACCGGACCAGGAGACGGCGAGCCCGTCCCCGAGCGCCACCACCGCGTCCCCGAAGCCGTCGGCCTCCGCGACGAGCGAGCCCACCGAGAAGCCCGTGGCCAAGACGAGCGAGCCCACCGAGAAGCCTGTGGCCGAGGTGACGGACGCGGCGAAGGACACGGCCGGCAAGACCGCCGACGCCATCCGCGACGCGGCCGACAAGGCGGGCACGTCGGTCAAGGAGCTCGACGAGAGCGCCAAGGGACTCGACCCCAAGAAGGACGACGACATCCCGGACGGCGCCAAGCAGCCGTTCCCGTGCCCCACCGCCGACCCCGAGGCGCTGGCCGCGGCGGACCTGGAGCAGGGCATCCCCAGGCTTCCGAACCAGCCGTGGATCCTGGAGAGTTCGCTGCTCACCCTGAACGGGCTCGATTACAAGGGCATCGTCGAGGTGGAGAAGGGCGACGGCACCACGAAGAAGGTGCTGAAGTTCACTGCGTCGTCCATCGACATCAAGGACCTGCACCAGCTGACCGAGGGTCCGGGCGGCACCACCGGCCACGTCCAGGCGCGGAAGGGCTCGACGTCCACCATCCGCAACGGCACGGTGACGATGTACACGGAGGAGCTGAAGGGCAACCTCTTCGGCCTCATCCCGATCACGTTCAGCCCCGAGACCCCGCCGCCGCTGAACGTGCCGTTCGCGTTCTTCACCAACGTGAAGGTCACCCAGGCCGGCCAGTTCGGCGGCACGCTCACGGTGCCCGGGATGCACAACTACTTCACCGGCGGCAACAGCTGATGAAGTGACTGGGGGACCCGTCAGGGAGCCGCACAGGGCTGTGGCCCGCTCCCCCGTCGAAGGGGGTGCGGGCCACAGTCGTATGCCGGTGCGGGCGACGCGTCAGTCGCGAGTGCCGCCGCCCACGTGGTGCACCCGGACCATGTTGGTGGTGCCGGGGACGCCGGGGGGCGAACCGGCCGTGATGACCATCGTGTCGCCGGCGTTGTAGCGGCTCAGCTTCAGCAGCTCCGCGTCGACCATGTCCACCATGGCGTCGGTGTTGTCCACGTGCGGCACGACGTGGGCCTCGACGCCCCAGCTCAGCGCAAGCTGGTTACGGGTGGACTCGTCGGTGGTGAAGGCCAGGATGGGCTGCGCGGCGCGGTAGCGGGAGAGCCGGCGGGCCGTGTCACCGGACTTGGTGAAGGCGACCAGCGCCTTGCCGTTCAGGAAGTCCGCGATCTCGCAGGCCGCGCGGGCCACCGAACCACCCTGGGTACGGGGCTTCTTGCCCGGGACCAGCGGCTGCAGGCCCTTGGCGAGCAGCTCCTCCTCGGCGGCGACGACGATCTTCGACATCGTCTTGACCGTCTCGATCGGGTACGCGCCCACGCTCGACTCGGCGGACAGCATGACCGCGTCGGCACCGTCCAGGATCGCGTTGGCGACGTCGGACGCCTCGGCGCGGGTCGGCCGCGAGTTGGTGATCATCGACTCCATCATCTGGGTCGCCACGATCACCGGCTTGGCGTTCCGCCGGCAGAGCTCCACGAGGCGCTTCTGCACCATCGGGACCTTCTCCAGGGGGTACTCGACGGCCAGGTCGCCACGGGCGACCATCACACCGTCGAACGCCATGACGACGCCCTCCATGTGCTCGACGGCCTGCGGCTTCTCGACCTTGGCGATGACGGGGACCCGGCGGCCCTCCTCGTCCATGATCTTGTGGACGTCCTTGACGTCGTCGGCGTCGCGCACGAAGGAGAGGGCGACCAGGTCGCAGCCCATCCGCAGGGCGAAGCGGAGGTCCTCGACGTCCTTCTCGGACAGGGCCGGGACGTTGACCGCCGCACCCGGCAGGTTGATCCCCTTGTGGTCGGAGATCACCCCGCCCTCGATGACGATGGTCTTGACCCGGGAACCCTCGACCTCGACGACCTTCAGCTCGACGTTGCCGTCGTTGATCAGGATCGGGTCGCCCTTGTCGACGTCGCCCGGCAGTCCCTTGTAGGTCGTACCGCAGATCGACTTGTCACCGGGGACGTCCTCGGTGGTGATGGTGAACTCGTCCCCGCGGACCAGTTCGACGGGGCCCTCGGCGAACTTCGCCAGGCGGATCTTCGGGCCCTGGAGGTCGGCGAGTACACCGACCGCCCGGCCGGTCTCGGCGGCGGCCAGGCGGACGCGGTCGTAACGGCCCTGGTGTTCCTCGTGGGAGCCGTGGCTGAAGTTGAATCGGGCCACGCTCATGCCGGCCTCGATCAGAGCGACGAGCTGCTCGTGGGAGTCGACGGCGGGACCGAGGGTGCAGACGATTTTGGAACGGCGCATGAGGCGGATCCTATCGGTTTGTTTCGCTGCGGAATATTCTGGCTGGTGGAAGATACAAAGGGGCGCGGTGGTGCTCAGTTGTCGACCTGTCCGAGCGGTTCGGCCTGCCCGGGCTGCGCGGTCCGTCCGAGCCGTTCGACCAGCGCAAAGGTCTGGCCGGCGATCTCCAGCTCCTCGTCCGTCGGCACCACGGCGACCGCGACCCGCGCGTAGTCCGGCGAGATCAGCCTCGGTTCACCGGACCGCACGGCGTTGAGACCGGCGTCCACCGCGAGGCCGAACTCTTCGAGACCGGCGATCGCAGCCTCCCGTACGGGCGCCGAGTTCTCCCCGACCCCCGCCGTGAACACCACGGCATCCACCCGCCCGAGGACCGCCGAATAGGCGCCGATGTACTTCTTCAGCCGGTGCACATAGATGTCGAACGCCAGCGCCGCCCGCTCGTCGCCCTCGTCGATCCGGCGCCGGATCTCCCGCATGTCGTTGTCCCCGCAGAGCCCGACCAGACCGCTCCTCTTGTTGAGCAGGACGTCGATCTCGTCGACCGACATCCCCGCCACCCGCTTCAGATGGAAGGTGACCGCCGGGTCGATGTCCCCGGACCGGGTCCCCATCACCAGCCCCTCCAGCGGGGTCAGTCCCATCGACGTCTCCACGCACCGGCCGCCCGCCACCGCCGATGCCGAGGCGCCGTTGCCCAGGTGCAGCACGATGACATTGACCTCCTCGGGGGTACGTCCCAGCAGCTCGGCGGCCTTGCGGGAGACGTACGCGTGCGAGGTGCCGTGGAAGCCGTAGCGGCGGATGCGGTGGGCGTCTGCGGTCTCCACGTCGATCGCGTAGCGCGCGGCGTACTCCGGCATCGTCGTGTGGAACGCGGTGTCGAAGACGGCGACCTGGGGCAGGTCGGGGCGGAGCGCCTGTGCGGTACGGATCCCGATGATGTTCGCCGGGTTGTGCAGCGGCGCCACCGGGACGAGCCGCTCGATCTCCGCCAGCACCTCGTCGGTGATCACGGTCGGCTCGGTGAAACGCAGGCCGCCGTGCACCACCCGGTGGCCGACCGCCGCCAGCTCGGGAGAGTCCAGCCCCAGCCCGTCCGCGGCCAGCTCCTCTGCCGCCGCCTTCAGCGCCGCCGCGTGGTCGGCGATCCTGCCCGTGCGCTCGCGTGTCTCGGCGCCGCCGCCGGTCATCGGGGTGTGCAGCAGACGGGAGGTGTCCTCGCCGATCCGCTCGACCAGGCCGATCGCGAGCCGGGAGCGGTCGTCCATGTCGAGGAGCTGGTACTTCACCGAGGAGGAGCCGGAGTTGAGGACGAGGACGCGGCGGGCCTGCACGGCGGCGGAACCTTCCTTCGTGGGGGTGGTCATGCGGATCACTCCTCGCCCTGTGCCTGGATCGCCGTGATCGCCACGGTATTGACGATGTCCTGGACGAGCGCGCCGCGGGATAGGTCGTTGACGGGCTTGCGCAGTCCCTGGAGCACCGGGCCGACGGCGACCGCGCCGGCCGAGCGCTGCACGGCCTTGTACGTGTTGTTGCCGGTGTTCAGGTCCGGGAAGATCAGCACGGTCGCCTGCCCCGCCACCTCCGACCCGGGCAGCTTGGTCGCGGCGACGCTCGGCTCGACCGCCGCGTCGTACTGGATCGGACCCTCGATCCTGAGATCCGGCCGGCTCGCGCGCACCCGGTCCGTCGCCTGCCGTACCTTGTCGACATCGGCGCCCGTGCCCGAGGTGCCCGTCGAGTACGAGAGCATCGCGATCCGCGGCTCGACACCGAAGCGGGCGGCGGTGGCGGCGGACTGGACGGCGATGTCCGCGAGCTGCTCCGCGTCCGGGTCCGGGTTGACCGCGCAGTCCCCGTACACCAGCACCTTGTCCGAGAGGCACATGAAGAAGACCGAGGAGACGATCGACGCGTCCGCCCTCGTCTTGATGATCTCGAAGGCCGGGCGGATCGTCGCCGCGGTGGAGTGCGCGGCGCCGGAGACCATGCCGTCGGCCAGGCCCTCCTGGACCATCAGCGTGCCGAAGTAGTTCACGTCCGAGACGACGTCGTACGCCAGCTCCACCGTGACCCCGCGGTGTGCGCGCAGCTGTGCGTACCGCTCCGCGAACGCCTGGCGCAGCTCCGAGGTCTGCGGGTCGATCAGCTGCGTATCGGCGAGGTCGATGCCGAGGTCGGCGGCCTTCTTGCGGATGGTGTCGAGGTCGCCGAGCAGGGTGAGCTCGCAGACGTCGCGGCGCAGCAGCACATCGGCGGCGCGCAGCACCCGCTCCTCCGTGCCCTCCGGCAGCACCACGCGGCGCCGGTCCGAGCGGGCCTGTTCCAGCAGCTCGTGCTCGAACATCATCGGCGTGACGCGGCCGCTGCGGGCCACCGAGATCCGCTCCAGCAGGGCGGCGGTGTCGACATGGCGCTCGAAGAGGCCGAGTGCGGTCTCCGCCTTGCGGGGCGTCGCCGCGTTCAACTTGCCCTCCAGCGCGAAGAGTTCGCCCGCGGTGGGGAAGGATCCGCCGACCACCGACACGACCGGGGTGCCCGGTGCGAGGCGTGCGGCCAGCTTGAGTATCTCCTCGCCGGGGCGCTCGTTCAGGGTCAGCAGCACGCCGGCGATCGGCGGGGTCCCGGCGCTGTGCGCCGCCAGCGAGCCGATCACCAGGTCCGCCCGGTCCCCGGGGGTGACCACGAGGCAGCCCGGCGTCAGCGCGTTCAGCAGATTCGGCAGCATCGCTCCGCCGAAGACGAAGTCCAGCGCGTCCCTGGCCAGCCCCGCGTCGTCGCCGAGCAGAACCGTTCCGCCGAGCGCCGCGGTGATCTGGGCGACCGTCGGCGCGGAGAGCGCCGCGTCGTCCGGCAGCACCGAACAGGGGACGGGCAGCCGCGCCGCCAGCCGCTCGGCGATGACCTCGCGGTCCTCGGCCGCCACCCGGTTCACCACCATCGCGAGGACGTCGCAGCCCAGCCCGTCGTAGGCCCGGTAGGCATTGCGCGTCTCGGCCCGTACGGACTCCGCGTCCTGCCCCTTCCCGCCGACCACCGCGATCACGGAGGCGCCGAACTCATTGGCCAGCCGGGCGTTGAGCGCCAGCTCGTCGGGGAGCTGGGTGTCCGCGAAGTCCGTGCCGAGGACCAGCACCACCTCGTACGAGCGGGCCACCCGATGGAAGCGGTCGACGAGCCGCGAGACCAGTTCGTCGGTACCCTTCTCCGCCTGCAGCGCGGACGCCTCCGCGTAGTCCAGGCCGTAGACCGTCGACGGGTCCTGGGAGAGCCGGTAGCGGGCCCGCAGCAGCTCGAACAGCCGGTCGGGGCTGTCGTGGACCAGCGGCCGGAACACCCCGACCCGGTCCACCTGACGTGTCAGGAGCTCCATGACTCCCAGATCGACGACTTGGCGGCCGTCTCCCCGGTCGATTCCTGTCACGTACACGCTGCGCGTCACGCGTGCTCTCCCGTCGTTCTGTCCGGTTGGAGCGATATCGCCGTGTTGACGATACCTGCGGGGGCGGATACGCCGCCCGCCGGACGAAAGGCCCTGATCGGGTGCGGGAAGACCTCCGTCGCGCCCGGCACTCCGTCCGGTGCGGTGCCGGTGGAAGAGTCGGAAGCGCGAGGTCCAGACCTGACGTGGGACAATCGTTGTGGCTCACGGTACGGGGGATTCTGCAGTCGCCCCCGGAATGCACGGCACTAGCGAGCAGGAGATACAGCACGATGCGCATCGGAGTTCTCACCGCAGGCGGCGATTGCCCGGGCCTGAACGCAGTGATCCGGTCGGTCGTGCACCGCGCCGTGGTGGGTCATGGCGATGAAGTCATCGGCTTCGAGGACGGGTTCAAGGGACTCCTCGACGGTCACTTCCGCCCCCTCGACCTCAACGCGGTCAGCGGCATCCTCGCCCGCGGCGGCACCATCCTCGGCTCGGCCCGGCTGGAGCGCGACCGGCTCCGCGAAGCGGCCGAGAACTGTGACGAGCTCAGCCGCCGTTACGGCATCGACGTGCTGATCCCGATCGGCGGCGAGGGCACCCTCACCGCGGCCCGGATGCTGTCGGACGCCGGAATGCCCGTCGTCGGCGTCCCGAAGACCATCGACAACGACATCTCGTCCACCGATCGCACGTTCGGCTTCGACACGGCGGTGGGCGTCGCCACCGAAGCCATAGACCGTCTCAAGACCACGGCCGAATCGCACCAGCGGGTCATGGTCGTCGAGGTGATGGGCCGGCACGCGGGCTGGATCGCGCTGGAGTCCGGCATGGCGGGCGGTGCGCACGGCATCTGTCTGCCCGAGCGGCCGTTCGAGGTCGCGGACCTGGTCAAGATGGTCGAGGAACGCTTCGCACGCGGCAAGAAGTTCGCGGTCATCTGCGTGGCCGAGGGCGCGCACCCGGCCGAGGGCTCGATGCCGTACGCCAAGGGCGAGATCGACCAGTACGGCCACGAGCGCTTCCAGGGCATCGGCAACCGGCTCGCGATCGAGCTGGAGACCAGGCTCGGCAAGGAAGCCAGGCCGGTCATTCTCGGCCACGTCCAGCGCGGCGGCACGCCGACCGCGTACGACCGGGTGCTCGCCACCCGCTTCGGCTGGCACGCGGTCGAGGCGGCGCACCGGGGCGACTTCGGCCGGATGACGGCGCTGCACGGCAACGACATCATGATGGTCCCGCTCGCGGACGCGATCACGCAGCTGAAGACGGTACCGAAGGACCGGATGTGCGAGGCCGAGTCGGTGTTCTGACCGGTTCCGGGCACCGGACGGGCCGGTGACGCCCAGCCCGTCCGGCGTTCGAGGGAAGAGCGCCGCCCCGTACATCGTGTCGACCGGGTCGAGCTGTACGAAGAGTCCGTACGCCGGCACTGAGAGGTGCGCGTGGAACGTACGGAGGCAGGAACCGTCAGCGAGTCTCGGCCACCCACCGGTAGTGCAGTTCCGGCCGTCCGATCTGCCCGTACTGGGGGCTGCGAACGGCGCGCCCCGTCGACACCAGATGCTCCAGATAGCGGCGGGCGGTGATCCGCGAGATGCCCAGCTCCACCCCGGCGGCCGCTGCCGTCACCCCGTCCGGGGAGGCCCGCAGCGCACGCGTCACCGCCTCCAGCGTCGGGCCGCTCAGCCCCTTGGGCAGCCGGACCGGCTGCGGCGCCCGCAGCGCGCCGAGCGCCCGGTCCACCTCGTCCTGCCCGCTCGCCTCGCCGGCCGCCGCACGGAACTCGGCGTAGCGGACGAGGCGGTCGCGCAGAGTGGCGAAGGTGAACGGCTTCAGCACGTACTGGACGACACCGAGCGACACCCCCTCCCGGACCACCGCCAGATCACGCGCCGACGTCACGGCGATGACATCCGCCGCGTGCCCGGCCGCGCGCAGCGAACGCAGCAGCTGCAGACCGTGCCCGTCGGGCAGATACAGGTCCAGGAGCAGCAGATCGATGGGGGTACGGTCCAGCGCCCGTACCGCCTCCGCACGCGAATGAGCGACCGCGGCCACGGTGAAGCCGGGGACCCGGCCCACGTACAGCTGATGGGCGTCGGCGGCCACGGGATCGTCCTCGACGACCAGCACCTGGATCATGGGGTGGGCTCCTTAGACCGACCGGCAATTGGGGGGCGGCGTCACGGGGCTGGGGCACGCACCTCGCGGCGTTGTCGTCCATCACCATGTTCCCCGAGCTCTCGGCTTCGCTCGAGCAGGGGAGGCCCCATTCGCCATGGCTCAATCCTCCGCCTTGCGATGCGCGCACCCCAGCCCCGCTCCTTCACCCGCCCCCCCATTGCCGGTCGGTCTTAGAGGCGTGCGCGGACGGCGTGGGCGCGGGCGACAGCGGCAGTCGTACGGTGAACTCCGCACCGCCGTCCGGGCCCCCGCTCAGGGTGACCGTCCCCCCGCCCCGGTGCACGGCCTGCTGCACGAGCGCCAGACCGAGCCCGCGACCGGCGCCGTGCGTCGACCAGCCGCGGTGGAACACCTGGGCGGCGTCACCGGGATCGACCCCGGAGCCGGTGTCGGCGACCCGCAGCAGCAGCTCGCCGCCATCGGCGAGCGCGGTCACGGTGACCCGGGCACGGACCGGGCGGCCCGCCGCAGGACCCCGCTGACCGGGAACGCCCCCGGAGGGGGACGGGCCCGTCGCCGCCTCGGACGCCGCATCCACCGCGTTGTCGATCAGATTGCCGAGGATCGTCACCAGATCGCGCGGCGACAACGTCTCGGGAAGTGCCCCGTCGTCGATCAGGCTGTCGTCCGCGAGCACCAGCTCCACCCCCCGCTCGTTCGCCTGCGCCGCCTTGCCCAGCAGCAGGGCCGCCAGCACCGGCTCGGCGACGGCGCCGACGACCCGGTCGGTGAGGGCCTGGGCCAGCTCCAGCTCCGCCGTCGCGAAGCCGACCGCCTCCTCCGCCCGGCCCAGCTCGATCAGCGAGACGACCGTGTGCAACCGGTTCGCCGCCTCGTGCGCCTGCGAGCGCAGCGCCTGGGTGAAGCCCCGCTCCGAGTCCAACTCGCCGGACAGTGCCTGAAGTTCTGTGTGGTCGCGCAGGGTCACGACCGTGCCGCGCTGCTCGCCGCCCACCACCGGGCGGGTGTTGACCACGATCACCCGGTCCGCCGTCAGATGCAGCTCGTCGACCCGCTCCTCGGAGGCTAGCAGCGCCCCGGTCAGCGGCGGCGGGAGCTCCAGATCGGCGACCCGGCGCCCGACCGCACCCGGCGGCAGCCCGAGCAGCTCCCGGCCCGCGTCGTTGATCAGCGCGATCCTGCGCCGCCCGTCGAGCATCAACAGCCCCTCGCGCACCGCGTGCAGCGTGGCCTGGTGGTAGTCGTGCATCCGGCTCAGCTCGGCGGCGTTCATGCCGTGCGTGTGGCGCCGCAGCCGGGCGTTGATCACATACGTACCGACGCCGCCGAGCGCGAGCGCCCCGCCCGCCGCCAGCCCCAGCGCATCGAGCTGAGCCCGCACCTGCGAGGAGACCCGCTCGACCGTGATGCCGGCGCTGACCAGACCGGTGATCCTGCCGCCGTCCCGGACCGGGGTGACGACCCGGATCGACGGGCCGAGTGTGCCGGTGTACGTCTCCGTGAACGTCTCGCCGCGCAGCGCCTGCTCGGTGTGCCCGAGGAACTTCCCGCCGATCCGGCCGGTGTCGGGATGCGTCCAGCGGACCATGTCCGGGCCCATGATCGTGACGAAGGCGATCCCGGTGTCCCTGCGGACCTTCTCCGCGTACGGCTGCAGCACGGCGGACGGGTCGGGGGTGCGGATCGCCTCCCGTACCGACGGAGAATCCGCCACCGCCAGCGCCGCCGCCCGGACCTGCCGGACCGCGGTCTCCTCCGCCTGTGCCCTCCCGGAGGCGTACGCGAAGAAGGCGTATCCGGCCACCACGGCCGCCACCAGCACCACCTGCATGGCGAAGAGCTGACCGGCCAGGCTGCGCGGACGGGTACGGGGGATACGCATGGCCACAGTGTGCCTGGCCGAAAACATGTGAACGAAATGCACGTAAGGGTGACCGCCCTCACAGGGGGCGGGATATTCGCCGAGACCCCCAGGGACGGGGGACGGATCGGGACGAGCCGAGGAGAACCCTGTGGGAGTGCCAGCCGCCAGGCGGGACCGTACGCATTATCTGTATCTCGCCGTGATCGGCGCTGTGGCGCTCGGCATCCTGGTGGGCTTCGTGGCCCCCGGGTTCGCCGTGGAGCTCAAGCCGATCGGTACCGGCTTCGTGAACCTCATCAAGATGATGATCTCGCCGATCATCTTCTGCACGATCGTGCTGGGCGTCGGCTCGGTCCGCAAGGCCGCCAAGGTCGGCGCGGTCGGCGGGCTCGCCCTCGGCTACTTCCTGGTCATGTCGACCGTGGCCCTCGGTATCGGCCTGATCGTCGGCAACATCCTGGAGCCCGGTCAGGGCCTCCACCTCACCGAAGCGGTGCGCGCCGCCGGGGAGAAGCAGGCGGCGGGCGCGAGCGAGTCCACCACGGACTTCCTGCTGGGCATCATCCCGACGACGATGATCTCGGCCTTCACCGAGGGCGAGGTCCTCCAGACCCTGCTGATCGCCCTGCTCGCCGGCTTCGCGCTGCAGGCCATGGGCTCGGCGGGCGAACCGGTCCTGCGCGGCATCGGTCACATCCAGCGGCTCGTCTTCCGCATCCTTGCCATGATCATGTGGGCGGCCCCGGTTGGTGCCTTCGGTGCGATGGCGGCCGTGGTCGGCGAGACCGGTGTCGATGCGCTGAAGTCCCTCGCCATCATCATGGTCGGCTTCTACATCACCTGTGCGCTCTTCGTCTTCGTGGTGCTCGGCACGATCCTGCGGCTGGTTGCCGGGGTGAACCTTCTGCTCCTGCTGAAGTACCTGGGCCGCGAGTTCCTGCTGATCCTCTCCACCTCGTCGTCGGAGTCCGCGCTGCCGCGGCTCATCGCGAAGATGGAGCACCTGGGCGTCAGCAAGTCCGTTGCGGGCATCACCGTGCCGACCGGCTACTCGTTCAACCTCGACGGCACCGCCATCTATCTGACGATGTCCTCGCTCTTCATCGCCAACGCGATGGGCGACCCCCTGAGCGCAGGGGAGCAGCTCTCTCTCCTGCTCTTCATGATCGTCGCCTCGAAGGGCGCGGCCGGCGTCACCGGCGCGGGGCTGGCCACGCTGGCCGGCGGTCTGCAGTCCCACCGTCCCGGACTGGTCGACGGGGTCGGTCTGATCGTCGGCATCGACCGCTTCATGAGCGAGGCGCGCGCCCTGACGAACTTCGCGGGCAACGCGGTCGCCACGGTGCTGGTCGGCACCTGGACCAAGGAGATCGACAAGGAGCGGGTCGACCAGGTGCTGTCCGGCTCCATCCCGTTCGATGAGCGGACACTCAACCAGGACGACCCGCACGGCGCTCCGGATATTCCGGAGCCCAGGGACGGCGATACGGCGCACGTGACGGCGAAGGTCTAGTCACGCGCGCACGACGCGGGGCCGGTACGGGAACGTCCGTACCGGCCTCGCCCCTTTTCTGCTCCCGCGTTGTCGACGACACGGCGCAGCCGACGGCGAGCAGGACGAACGCGGCGGCGAGCTCCGTCCGTCACCTGCGCAGCGGAGACGGGGAGTTCCGGGCTTGCCTTGACGTCCGCGTCAAGGATTACCGTCGGCACATGCGAATCGGGGAGCTGGCCGAGCGGGCCGGGACGACGACGCGGACTCTGCGTTACTACGAGTCACGCGGACTGCTGCCTGCGCGGCGGGCCGTGAACGGGTACCGCACGTACGACGAGGACGATCTGCGCCTGCTGCAGCAGATACGGACCCTGCAGGACTTCGGGTTCGATCTGGAGGAGACCCGGCCGTTCGTCGAGTGCCTGCGCGCCGGCCACCCGGCCGGTGATGCCTGCCCCGCCTCGCTCGCCGTCTACCGGCGCAAGCTCGGCGAGCTCGACTCGCTCATCGAGCAGCTCCGAACGGTCCGCGCCCAGGTGGGCGCCGAACTCGCGAGGGCTGAGCTGGAGGCCGAGGCCGAGCTTCCTGGCGGCCCGGAACCACTTTGTGAACTGGGAGGATGACAGATGATTCATGCAGAGGGCGTGGCCGAGGTCACCGACGCCACCTTCGACGGAGAGGTGCTGGGGGCCGAGCTCCCCGTGCTGGTCGAGTTCACCGCCGACTGGTGCGGACCGTGCCGCCAGCTTGCCCCCGTGCTCAGCGCCATCGCCGCCGAGGAGGCGGACCGCATCAAGGTCGTCCAGCTCGATGTCGACCACAACCCCGGGATCACGAGCCGGTACGGGGTGCTGTCGATGCCGACGCTGATGGTGTTCCGGTCCGGCGAACCGGTGAAGTCGATGGTGGGTGCCCGGCCCAAGCGCAGGCTCCTCCAGGAGCTGGAGGACGTGTTCGAGAAGGTGTGAGCCGGAGGCCGGGCCCGTTGAACGGCGCCCGGCCTTCGCTTTCCGGCCCGCGCCTGCTCGAACCGTGCCAGGCGCTCGACTTCCCTTCCACACCTCGGAGTTCAGCGCCGAGGTCATCGCCCAGGACCTGCGCTGGGACCTGGTGCGGCGTCTCGCCCACGACGAGGGCCTCGACGATGTCGTCCGCACCGCCGGTCTGCTCGTTCTCCTCTTCGCACAACAACCAAGCCGCATCACCCAGCTGACCACCGGGCACGTCACCGACACCGGTGACAAGGTCACCGTGCGGCTGGGCAGGGTCCCCGCCGACATGCCCTTCCCTCTGGACGAGCTGGTACGCCGTCTCGTGAGACGTCGGCGCGGTCACAGCGCCACCCTGCTTACCCAAGAGCCGCCTTGGCTGCTTCCCGGTGGCTACGCCGGGCGACCGCTGGCCGCAGCCCACCTGAGCCACCGGCTCAAGGAAATCGGTATCCGCCCCCGCGCCGCCCGCCATACCGCGCTGATGGACATCGCCGCCGAGCTGCCCGCCGTCGTCGTCAGCCGGCTGCTGGGGTTCCACCAGAACACCGCCGACCTGTGGCAGAGGGAAAGCCAGGGATTCAGCCCCGAGTACGCCGCCGACGTCGTCCGCCGCTGACCGGTCCGCACGGCCCGCAGCCTGACGATCCGACCCACCCGAGAATCCAAGCTTTCCTGAATTCAGCCTTCTATGTACTATCGGGGTGTGCTGACTCTTGCTTCCGACATTGAGGTCCTGGCGCGGTTCGGGCGCGCCCTCGCCGACCCGATCCGCTGCCGCATCCTGCTCGCGCTGCGCGAGGCCCCGGCCTACCCCGCCGATCTCGCCGACGCCTTGGAGATCTCGCGCACACGCCTGTCGAACCACCTTGCCTGCCTGCGCGACTGCGGCCTGGTCGTCACGGTCCCCGACGGTCGACGCACCCGCTACGAACTCGCCGACGATCGCCTGGGCCATGCCCTGGACGATCTCCGCGCCGCTGTCGTAGCCATCGCCGCGGGCCGCACCTGCGCGGACGCCGACGAGAAGGGCTGCTGCTGAATGACCGCGATACCCCTCGGTCCCAGCCCCGCCCGACGCGACGCACTCACCCGCCGAATACGGTTCCTGGTCTCGGCGACCATCGCCTACAACGTGATCGAAGCGATCGTCGCGATCACTGCGGGCACGATCGCTTCCTCGACCGCCCTGATCGGCTTCGGCCTGGACTCCGTCATCGAGGTCTCCTCGGCTGCTGCCGTCGCGTGGCAGTTCTCCGCCACCGACCACGCCGTCCGCGAAGCGCGGGAGAAGACCACGCTGCGGATCATCGCGGTGTCCTTCTTCGCACTCGCCCTGTACGTCACCGTCGACTCCGTACGAGCCGTGACCGGCACCGGCGAAGCCGATCACTCCGTCCCCGGCATCGTCCTGGCCGCACTCTCGCTGGCCATCATGCCGTTCCTGTCCGCCGCCCAGCGCAAGGCCGGACGGGAGCTGGGCTCGGCGTCGGCCGTGGCCGACTCCAAGCAGACGCTGCTGTGCACCTACCTGTCCGCCGTGCTGCTCGTCGGCCTGCTCGCCAACCTCGCCCTCGGCTGGTCCCGGGCCGACCCGATCGCCGCCCTCGTCATTGCGGTCATCGCCGCGAAGGAAGGCCGAGACGCCTGGCAGGGCAAGGGATGCTGCGCCCCGGCCCCACTCGGGCCCACCGCGGTCAAGTCCGAGGCGGACCAGTGCGGTTGTGCTGCGGGCTGTGACTGCTGCTGAGCCGCAGAAATATGTCGGGTCCTCAACCCGGGCGGCCCCTCCTGCCGATCGACCACATCGTCAGCCACCACTTCGCCGTCCGCATGGGGCAGCGCCTCCTCGGCCCTCTCCCGGTCAAGCTCGCCAGCGACCACTAGCTGCGCCATCCCCTGCACTTGGTCCGCGACACCGGCGTCACGATCACCCGACGCGAACGGTCGTGCCTCGGCATGGTCGAACGACTCGCAACCATCAAGCAGGTTGGCTCCGCAGCCCGATAGCCCAGAGGCATTTCCGCAACTTTCGGATAGCCGGGCTTACCGACAGATGCTCCCCCTCTCCATTCGCCGGCCCCTGCTCGGCGCGGCCACGTTGCTCCAGCCGCTACTCTCGCCAGCCATGCTGTCCAACGGGCAGGTCGACGAGGAGACGCTGCAGGCATACACCTGCGCCGCGCGCCCCCACATCGTCCGTGCCCGGGTCGTCGCGCCTGCCGCTGTGTATGTGGTGTGGGACGGGCACGGAACCTGCCGTTACGTCGGCAGTGTCACCCGCACCCGCGGTGACGCGGTCGCCGCGCGCCTGTACGAGCACTTGAACGACAAGGTCCACGGCGAGACCAGGCTGGCCGCGTGGATGTTCCTCTCGGTTTTGCCTCTGCGAGCCGGCGCCCCCACGTCGGTAGTGCGAGCAGCGGAGGGATGGGCGGCCCGCAACCTGGCGCCATACGACAGCTCCCGGCAGCCCAGCGTGGAGTTTCACCTGCCGCCGCGGCTGCTGGCCCGTCGCCTGAGCTGATGGGGTGGGTCCCGGTGGCGTTCTGGGTCGCGTCACCGGGATCCGGTGCTCACAGATCCCATCAGGCCGTGCGGCACGACCCGCGCAGACGCCCTGCCTCCGTCGTGCGGGCACGACGCAGTCCGGTCGGCGCCGCGCTGCCCTGCACAAGGCAGGCCACTAACTTGCGAAAATATCGTGCTCAATTGGCCAACTGAAGCGCGCATTGGCCAAGTAGCGTGCTCGGTCACAACAGGTGTGACTGAGCGCTTCAGGTGGCCACTTGTGTATCACAGTTGGCCACAGCGTCTGACGGGTGTAATCGGTCGGGAAGGCGCCCCGCTGGCTCGTTGCGGACCGCTACGCCCTCGGCGAAGCAGGGGCATGCAGGCTCACAGTCCGTGTTTGAGTGAGCTGATGGAGATCTTAGTGTTGGGCGGAACGGCGTGGGTGGGCCGCGAGGTCTCGCGGCAGGCACTGGAACGCGGGCATCGGGTGACCTGCCTGGCTCGCGGGGAGAGTGGCGAAGTGGCCGAGGGTGCGGCGCTGGTCGCCGCGGACAGGCGCGACCCGTCGGCGTACGAAAGCCTGGCGGGCCGGGATTGGGACGCCGTGGTGGAGGTGTCGTGGCAGCCAGGCTTCGTCCGCGGGGCACTGGCGACGCTCGGCGGGCAGGCGGGCCATTGGTCGTACGTGTCGTCGGTCAGCGCGTATGCCTCGCATGCGCGGCCGGACGCGGATGAGTCGGCGGAACTGCTTCCGGCTGCCGAGCGGGACGAGGTCGACCGCGAGGAGTACGGGGAGGCCAAGGTGGCCTGTGAGGAGGCCGCGACGGCCGCGGTGGGCGACCGGCTCCTCATCGCGCGGGCGGGACTGATCGGCGGCCCAGGTGACCACAGCTGCCGCACCGGGTACTGGATCGGCCGCGCGGCCCGCGAGCCGCTGGCGCCGCTGCTGGTGCCGGCTTCCCCGGGCATCACGACGCAGGTGGTCGACGCGCGGGACCTCGCGGCATGGCTGCTCGACTGTGGGGAGAAGAGGACGACCGGAACGTACAACGCGGTTGGCCCAATCGTGCCCTTCGGAGAGTGGGTCGCACTGTCAAGGGAGATCGGCGGGCACACAGGGCTGGTGGTGGAGGCCGACGCCGACTGGCTGCTCGGGCAGAAGGTGGGTCAGTTCATGGGCCCGGAGTCGATCGCGATGTGGATGGCCGACCCGGACTGGGCCGGCTTCAGCGCCCGCAATGGTTCTGCGGCCAGCGGGGCCGGCCTACGGCACCGGCCCCGAGCGGAGCTGCTGGTGGACACCCTGCGTTGGGAGCGGGAGCAGGGTCTGGACCGGCCCCGCCGGGCCGGCCTCAGCAGCGAGCGCGAGCGCGAACTGCTGGAAGCATTGGGGTAAGGAGGTACGGGAGCATGCGCGCAACCGGAACGGGGTGACGAAGACCTGAGCGCCGCGCCCAATCAGGCGCGGCGCTCAGGTCTGGTAGGCGGAGGGTGCGTACTGAGCGCGAGAATGGCCAGATGAGGCGCTCAGTGGCCAACTGTGGGGCTCAGTCACAACAGGTGTGACTGAGCACTCCACTTGGCGGATAAGCGCTTGAGTTGGCGGGCCTGCACCGTTCCTGACCGTGTGCTTCGGTCAGGCCTTTCTCGCCGACCAGACCGTGTTCTCCGTCCTCGAACTGCACCGGTCTCTCGGGGCAGCCGCGTTCACCGACGGACGCCTTGAGTTCGACGCCTGTGTGCTCTCGCCCCTATTGCGCCCGGCAGGACCTGATCACGTTGCCTTCGTGCACAGCGCGTACCAGGAACTGCTGGCTGCGCGGTATCTCACCGAAGCACGTAACCGGGACACGGCAGCGCAACGACCGGGTGGCACCTTCCTCACCGAGCAGGTGCGGGCCTTCCTCGCCGGGCTCCCCAGCAACTCCGCCACCGACGACTGTGTACTGCCCGCCGGGACGTATCTGGTCGGCCCGGCGGAACGGCTGCTGCTCCGCCGAGTCCCGCGATCCGTGCGCTTCGACCGCCACGCCGTAACCGTGGCGCGCTACCGCCGCTTCCTCGAAGCACTCAACGGTGACGGCACCTCGCCCTGGGACCATCCCGAGCAGCCCGCCCACGTTACGCACCATCCATGGACCGACCGGCTGCGCGAGCCCCATTACTACGACGACGCGCTCTACGACTCCTACCCGGCCGTCTGCGTCAACTGGTGGAGCGCGTATGCCTTCGCTGGCTTCGAGGGCAAGAGACTGCCGACTTCCCTGGAGTGGGAAGCCGCCGCGCGTGGTACGGACGGCCGCCTTTTCCCTTGGGGCGACGAGCCCGACGACCGTTCGGTCAACTGCGCTGACTCGTGGGTCGGGCACCCCGTTGTTACCTACCAGGCGTGGTACGAAGACTTTGCGGAGGATGCCGTGCGCCGGGCGTGGGTAACACCTGCGGACGAACGTCCAGGCAACCGGTCTCCGTTCGGTATGGCCGACATGGTGGGCAACTGCTGGGAATGGACGTCCACCAGCCTCGACGATTCCGGTGAGGCCGTCATCTGCGGCGGCAGCTACGACAACCCGATGCGCGCGGTACAGGCAAGCAGCAAGGGTCTCTACCGGAAGCGTGGGGGGAGCAACGCGGTCGGCTTCCGATGTGTGGAGGACATCACTGACACAGAGGAGACCGTGGCATGAGCGGTGAGTCACGACACGGAACCATTGTCGACAGGCGATCGAGTGGTGGGGGAGTGAATGGCACCCTCGGCTCCTACATCGTCCGAGACGACGAGGACCAGCGGTACTACGGCTTCGATTACCGGCAGATCGTGACCGAAGGCTTCCGAACCATCCGCACAGGAGAGCGTGTCCGTTTCCACATCTCGGCCGAGAGCCCCGACCGGGCGGAGTTTGTCATCCGTCTCGACCAGCCCGACCCTTCGGAGTTCTACCGATGACCTCCGCGTCGCCCTCACTCGAAACAGTCACCGGTGTGCGCCAGGAACTGACGGTTGTCATCCCCGTGGACCGCATTCGGTGCACTCCATCATCGCGCGGTGGGCTGTCGGCGTGGTGGTTGTGGCGGGGGTGGTGGGTGACAGGGGAGGAATCTTGTCGTTGAGCCGACGGAGGACGAAACCCCGGGGCGAGTTGATCTCTTCGGGGAGCCCCGCGGTCAGGGCCTGGAGGAGGTAGGCCGGGGTCGCGCCCCGGGTCAGCCATTCGGCGGCCCGTTCCTCCAAGGCCGCACAGTCGGCTGCTGACAGGGCCAGACGGGGCTCTGAGCGCCCGAGTTGGGCCAGGGCCAGATAAGCGGGCGAGGGGTATCCGGGGGTGGGCGGCGCTGATGGCTTGGGCGTTTGGGCTACGTCCCAACGATAGGTGGAACCTGGCCACGCATAGTGGAACCAGAGCTCATGAGGTCCCTGGCCGGAGCTGGTGTCACTGGCATCAGGTGACGGTCCACCGAGTCTGGGCCCGACATCCGTGAGCGATGCCCTTGCTTCCAAGGCTCGCCCGATCGGAGCAGGACACCGCGTCATCCGAGGGCCCTGCGGCCCGTGCCGCGCGCCCGCAGCGGCGGCTGTGAAAAATCGATTCCGGTAGTCGGAGCACGGTGGTAGAAACCGGTGTGGAAAAGACTCTGGAGTTCCCCGTTCTGCTGCAGCTGATCGACGAACGGTCGATCGCCTTCCGCGCCGCGGTCATGTCCGCGCCCGGCCTCGACCTGAAGGTGCCGACCTGCCCCGACTGGACGCTGCTCGATCTGGTGCAGCACCTGGGTGCGGTGCACCGCAGCTGGGCCGCCGCCGTCAACGCCGGCCCAGCTGCCGCTCCCCCGGCCAAGTCCGTGTCGGAGGGCGTCGAGGCTGCGCCTCGTGAGCGCGAGGCCCTGCTGGCCTGGTCAGCCGCATCGACGCAGCAGCTACTGGGCGCGCTGCGCGAGGCCGGCCCGGATCGCGGTTGCTGGACGTGGTGGGGTACGTCGCAGTCGCCGCAGACCTCCGGTGCCGTCGCCCGGCACCAGGTCCAGGAAGTCGCGGTGCACACCTACGACGCCCAGATCACCCTGGGTACCCCGCAGCCGCTGCCGGACGAGGCGGCACTCGACGGTGTCGACGAGTTCCTGTCCACCTGCGTCGCTACGACGGCCGCCTGGCCGCACGAGGCCGCTGCCGTCGACTTCCACGCCACCGAGGGCCGCTCCTGGCGCCTCTGGCTCTCCGCCGACGGCGCACGGACCGCCCGTCTCCCCGCGCCCGGCACCATGCCCGCCACCGCTGCCGGCCAGGGCCCGGACGCGGCCGACGCCTCCGCCCGGGGCACGGCCAGTGAGCTGGTCCTCGTCCTGTACGACCGTATCCCGATCGACTCCCTGCAGCTCGAGGACGACCGACGTCTCTTCTACCAGCTCAGCGCCTGGGATCCGGATGAGTAGGACGTGACGATGCGCCACCTCGTACGCCCCGAGGCGATGGTGGTCTCACCGGCACGCGGAACCGCCGCATGGTGTACCTGTTTCGGCATGACGACAACCTCGCTGGGGTGCCCGGCCCAAGCGCAGGCTCCTCCAGGAGCTGGAGGACGTGTTCGAGAAGGTGTGAGCCGCAACGCTCAGTAGTTCCCGCCACCGCAGCTGCTGCCACCGCCGCAGCTGTGGTGGTGCCCCCCTCCGTCGTACGAGGAGCCGTGCGAGTCATGGGAGCCGCCTGACCCGTGGCCGCTGTCGCTCCCGTAGCTGTCCGGGTTCTGGTCGGAGTCCGAATCCAGCGCCTTCCCGTACTTGACCAGCATCCGTCCCACCGACGGCAGTCGCCCCCCGCCCCCGTCCCACCGCCGAGAGTGCCGTCGCTCGCCCGGCAGCCCTCCCCGCCCGTCGAACACCACGGCCCCGAGAGCCGCCGCGGCCCATGGCTCGCTCGTGCGGAGCGCTGCGAGGCGACGGCGTCCCGCCGGATTCAGGGGGTCGCGCGCGGGACACAGCACGCGCACGGCCAGAGAGAAGACGCCCACCACGAGGTAAGGAGCCGTCTGCCGCAGCCCGTGAGGGACGGCGAAGGCGGCCAGGACCGCCGTGCCGCACACCACGGCGACCAGGACCCGTGCGGCGAACAGCCGGGCCCGGGCGCGGGGCGGGGGCATGAGGAGACCGCACGAGACGAGCCAGTCGCCGATCTCACGTACGGCCCCGGCCCGCACCGCCCGTACCCGCAGCAGCGTCGGGGTCGTGGAGCCCGCGGTCCGCCATTTTTCGACCACGGCTCGCTCCACCGGATGCTCGGGTTCCGTCCAGGGCTCGGGCAACCGCAGCCGCCCACCCGACCCGATCACGACGTTGTTGTCACTGCCCCACAGGGTATGGAGCGCCGCCTCCACCACCCGCTCGGGCCCGCCCGCGAGGAAAGCCGCATCGTACGGGCCGAGCTCGGAAGCGCGCTCCCGGCGCCGCCACGGCAGCAGTCGCCGCCCGGACAGGGCCAGGCAGGAGGCGGCGGTGAGCAGCGCCGCCGCGGAGTCGATGAGCATGAGCGTGGTCCACATGGCAGCCCCCGATCCGGACGTGATCCGGACGAATGTGCGTATGAGAAGGATATCTCCACCTGACGCCCGCCCAACCCGAACAAGCCTGATATCAGAGCTTGTTCTGAGCTTTCTCCCACTTTCTCCGGGAGCTCCTGCTTACCTTCCGGTGCGTATCCGACATGAAAGTCGGTTCTTGTGGGCCCGGGTCACGGCGATGAGCATGATGCGCATGACCCCTTCTGCGAGTACATCCACGCCTGCGCCTGCCCCCGTCACAGTGATCGGCCTGGGCGCGATGGGCCGGGCACTCGCCGGCGCCTTTCTGGACGCCGGCCATCCCACCACCGTCTGGAACCGTTCCACCGACAAGGGTGAGGGGATCGTCGCCCGGGGCGCGGTCCGCGCGCCATCGGCCGAAGACGCGGTACGTGCGAGCGAGTTGGTGGTCGTCTGTGTCGTCGACCACGACGCGGCGCACACGATCCTGGCCCCGCTGACGGACGCGCTCGCCGGGCGCGTCCTGGTCAATCTCACCTCGGACACCCCGGACCGCGCCCGTGCTGCCGCCGCCTGGGCGGACGCGCACTCCCTCGACTACCTGGAGGGCGCGATCATGGTGCCGATCGAGGTGATCGGCAGCCCGGGTGCGCTGATCTTCTACGCAGGCTCGCAGTCGGCGTATGACACATACGGCACCGTGCTCAAGGCGCTCGGTGCCAACGCCCCGTTCCTGGGCCAGGACCACGCCCTCGCCGCCGCGTACGACATGGCGATGCTGGACTTCTTCTACGGAAGCATGGCGGGACTGGTCCACGCCTTCGCGCTGGCCAGGGCCGAGAACATCCCCGCTGCCGCCCTTGCCCCGTATCTGCAGACCATCGTGAGCATCCTGCCGCCGATCGTGACCGGGACGGCGGCCGACATCGACGCGCGGAAGTACGACGGCGTGGGTGCCAACCTCGCCATGATGACCGCCGGTGTCGACCACCTTCTGCACGCCGCTCGTGACAAGGGACTGGACACGTCGCAGCTCCAGGCGATCAAGTCCGTCTCCGACCGCGCGATCGCACAGGGGCATGGCGCCGACTCCTGGGCCAGCACGGTCGAGGCACTCGGCGGCTGAGGGATCCCGTCGGCGACTGCGCCGGGCTCGCGGGACATCGGCCCCCGCGAGCCCGGCGGCAACCTCACACCGGCTGCAGCCAGACCGTCGCCAGCGGCGGCAGGGTCAGAAGAATGCTGCTCGGCCTGGAGTGCGCGCCCACCGATTCGGGCTTCAGCGGCCCGGCGCTGTGTACGTCGCTGCCGCCGTACCGGGCCCTGTCCGTGTTGATGACCTCTGCCCATGCCACCGGAGCACCGAGGACGTCCGGGACCCCGATCCGGTAGTCGTGGCGCACCACCGGGGAGAAGTTGCAGACGGCGAGGAGCGGCGCTCCGTGCGCGTCGTAACGCAGGAAGGCGAAGACGTTGTCCTCGGCCGCGTCGCCGACCACCCAGGCGAAGCCCTCCGGCACCGTGTCGCGCTGCCAGAGCGCGGGAGTGCTGCCGTACACCGTGTTCAGATCGCCGACCAGGGTGCGTACGCCCCGGTGGTCGCTCTCCGCCGCGTACGACGGGTCGAGCAGCCACCAGTCGGGGCCGTGCCCCTCGGACCATTCCGCGCCCTGGGCGAACTCCTGCCCCATGAAGAGGAGTTGCTTGCCCGGGTGGGCCCACATGAAGCCGAGGTACGCCCGGTGATTGGCGCGCTGCTGCCACCAGTCGCCGGGCATCTTGCTGACCAGTGCCCGCTTGCCGTGCACGACCTCGTCGTGCGAGATCGGCAGCACGTAGTTCTCGCTGTACGCGTACACCATCGAGAACGTCATCTCGTTGTGGTGGTACTTGCGGTGCACCGGCTCCTTCGCCACGTACTCCAGGGAGTCGTGCATCCAGCCCATGTTCCACTTCAGCCCGAAACCGAGTCCGCCGAAACCGCCTGGGCCGACATGATGCGTGGCGCGCGTGACGCCGTCCCAGGCCGTGGACTCCTCGGCGATGGTGACGACGCCCGGATTGCGCCGGTAGACCGTGGCGTTCATCTCCTGGAGGAAGGAGACGGCATCCAGATTCTCCCGGCCACCGTGCTCGTTCGGAGCCCAGTCCCCGTTCTCGCGCGAGTAGTCCAGGTAGAGCATCGAGGCGACGGCATCGACCCGCAGCCCGTCGATGTGGAACTCCTCGCACCAGTACGTGGCGTTGGCGACCAGGAAGTTGCGCACCTCCGTGCGGCCGAAGTCGAATTCGAGCGTGCCCCAGTCGGGGTGCGCGGCCCGGGACGGGTCCGAGTGCTCGTACAGCGGACGGCCGTCGAACTCGGCAAGTGCCCAGTCGTCCCGCGGGAAGTGCGCGGGCACCCAGTCGACGATGACGCCGATGCCGGCCCGATGCAGTGCGTCGACGAGATACCGGAAGTCGTCCGGCGATCCCATCCGCGAGGTCGGGGCGAAGAAACCGGTGACCTGATAGCCCCAGGAGCCGCCGAACGGATGCTCGGAGACCGGCATCAGCTCCACATGTGTGAACCCCAGATCCCTTACGTAGGAAGGGAGTTGCTCGGCGAGCCGGCGGTATGTGAGACCAGGGCGCCAGGACGGAAGATGCACCTCGTACACCGAGAACGGCGCCTCGTGCACGGGTACGTCCCCGCGGTGCGCCATCCACTCCTGATCCCGCCACTCATGGTGCGAGGCCGTCACGATCGAGGCAGTGGCGGGCGGGACCTCGGCATGGCGGGCCATCGGGTCGGCGCGCACCGTGTGGGAACCGTCCGGTCGGCAGATGTCGAACTTGTAGAGCGCGCCCTCCCCGATCGCGGGAAGGAACAACTCCCAGACCCCGGTCGAACCGAGCGAGCGCATCGGGAAGCCCGTGCCGTCCCAGTAGTTGAAGTCCCCGACGACGCGGACCCCGCGGGCATTGGGCGCCCAGACGGTGAACCGTGTTCCCGTGACCCCCTGGTGTTCCATGGGCTGTGCGCCGAGGGCCGTCCACAGCTCCTCGTGCCGCCCCTCACCGATCAGATGCAGATCGAGATCGCCGAGCGCGGGCAGGAATCGGTACGGATCCTGGACCTCGATCTCGTTGTCCTCGTAGCCGACCAGGAGCTGGTACTCGGGGACGGCGGGCATCGGCAGCAGCCCGGAGAACAGCCCGTCGCCGTCGTCGTGAAGCTCCGCCCGCAGCCCCTTGGCGAGCACGGTCACGGAATGCGCGTACGGACGCAGCACCCGGAGCGCCACACCGCCGCGGACCATGTGCGCGCCGAGCAGATCGTGCGGTGCGTGATGCTCACCGGCGAGCAGCCGCCCGCGGTCGCCGTCGTCGAGGTCACGCACCGGCCGGACCCCGCGGCCACCGCCGCCGGCGCGCCGGGGAGGGGGCGGTGCGGCAGCGGTCCGCTTCTCCGCCCCCTTCTTCCGCTTGGCGGGGGAAGCCGCTCCGGCCGAGGGGCCCGCAGGCGCTGATGGTGCCGCGGGGGCCGGAGTCGCTTCTTGCGTTGCTGGGGTCGCGGCGGCCGCGGCGGCGACTGGAGTCACGGCGGTTGCGGGTGTCGCGGCGGGCTCCGGGGGCGCGGGCTCGACGGGCGTCGGCGGGGGCGACGCGGCCACGGTGGGATCGGGCGCGTTGCTGGACGGCTTGCGGGCGGTCACAGGGACTGCCTCCTCGGGGGGTGTGGGTGAATCGGGGCGGGCGGGGCGTGACGGGCGGGGGAACGCCGCCGTGGCCGAAACCGGGCGGCGTGCGGCGCATCAGTCGACGGCGGCGGCGAGACGTTGGATGGCGGCCATCGGCACCGGCAGCCAGTCGGGCCGGTGCCGGGCCTCGTACACCACCTCGTACACCGCCTTGTCCGTCTCATGGGCCCGCAACAACTCCGGTTCGCTGCGCGGATCGACGCCCGCGGCCTGCGCGTACCCGTCGCAGTAGGCAGTCCGGCAGTGTGCCGCCCACTCGGCGTTCCAGGGCCGGTGGGAGCGGGCCGCGTAGTCGAAGGAACGGAGCATGCCCGCGATGTCGCGCACCGGAGGCTGCGGACGGCGGCGTTCCAGAAGGGGCCGCGCCGGTTCGCCCTCGAAGTCGATCAGTGACCAGAAGCCGTCGGCCGCGCGCAGGGTCTGGCCGAGATGCAGATCGCCGTGCACGCGCTGCGCGGCCCAGCTACGGCCCCTGTGGCCCAGTGCGGCAACGGCGTCGAACGCGGTACGCAGCCCGGGAACATACGGCACCAGCGCCGGTACCGCGTGGGCAGCCGCCTCCAGCCGCTCCATCATCCCGGCGGCGAGATGCTCGGTCTGGGAGCGGCGCAGCACGGGCGTCGGCAGCGCGGTGGCGAGTGCCGTGTGCACCTCGGCGGTGGCGCGTCCGAGTGCGCGGGCCTCACGGGTGAAGTCATGGCCCGTGGCCAGTGCCCGTAGCGCAAGTTGCCAGCCGTCCTTCGCGCCCCGCAGGAAGGGCTGGAGAACGCCGAGGGTGAGCGGCTCCGATGCTGTCGCCTCGAACCAGGCGACGGGTTCCGGCACCCGGCCGCAGCCCTCCCGGGAGAGGGCGAGCGGCAGTTCCAGATCGGGATTGGTCCCCGGGAAGACCCTGCGGAAGATCTTCAGGATGTAGGCGTTGCCGTAGACGAGCGAGGAGTTGGACTGCTCCGTGTCGAGCACCCGCGGGGTGAGCCCGGCGGGGATGGGGGCGGCGCCCCGGTCGAAACGGAGGGGGCCGAGGGTGCCGGGGGTGCGCAACCGTTCCAGCAGAAGTTCGGCGAGCCGCGGATCGTGCAGCCCCTCGTAGACCGCCAGACCGGCCAGTGGACCTCCCTTCACATGGCCGATGAGGGCGGGGGCGAGCCATGGTGGCAGCGTGGCCCGGACTCCGAGCAGCATCTGGTAGCAGTCGTCGGGCGAGGCCGGCATGGACGGCTGATGGACCCGGACCAGCAGATGGAGCAGCCCGGGCCCGTTGCCGGCGCTGCTCCCTGCGGATTCGGCATCCACCGGCAGTATTTCGGTCGCGGAGACAAGGGAGAAAGCCGTGACCGGCTGTCCCTTGCCTGCGAACCACCGCTGCCGAGGCAGCCACTCATGCAGCAGTGGGGCGAGTGACGGGAGTAGTGCTGTGCTGTTGGCGAGGGCGACCCGAGTGGATGCAGCCTTCGACATGGCATCGCGTCCTTTCCCCGGGCACACCACAGGATGCGAAGAGTGTCCCGGATTGCGGCAATAGCTGTCCGGCTGTGCGGGACGTGTCGGGTCAGGATGGTCCGTACGGACTCGACGTGCAGGGCTCCAAGAACCCCGGAAGCCCCCTGAGGCCCCCGACGGACTCCGACGGACTCCGAAGTGCTTTGGCGAATTCGGGGAGAGAAGCCCTGAAGAGCTCGATGTGGGGGAGATTGCCCCGTGCGGGGCGGCGGAAACCGCCCCGCTGGGTATGCGCGAAAGCGGCGCCGCATCAGATCGGCGGCGCGTCCTTCCGCAACCTGAACCAGTAGAACCCGTGCCCGGCGAGAGTCAGCAGGTAGGGCCACTGACCGATGGCGGGGAAGCGCACCCCGCCGATCAGCTCCACCGGATGACGCCCGTTGAACGTCCGCAGATCGAGCTCCGTCGGCTGCGCGAACCGCGAGAAGTTGTGCACGCACAGCACGAGATCATCCTTGTACTCACGGGTGAAGGCGAGCACCGCGGGGTTCGAGGACGGCAGTTCGTTGTACGACCCGAGACCGAAGGCCCGATTCTGCTTACGGATCTCGATCATCCGCCGTGTCCAGTGCAGCAGCGACGACGGCGAGGCCATCGCCGCCTCGACGTTGGTCACCTGGTAGCCGTAGACCGGGTCCATGATCGTGGGGAGGTAGAGCCGCCCCGGATCGCTGGAGGAGAATCCCGCGTTCCGGTCGGGCGTCCACTGCATCGGGGTGCGTACGGCATCCCGGTCGCCCAGCCAGATGTTGTCGCCCATCCCGATCTCGTCCCCGTAGTACAGAATCGGGGAACCCGGCAGCGACAGGAGCAGAGCTGTGAACAGCTCGATCTGGTTGCGGTCGTTGTCCAGGAGGGACGCGAGACGCCGCCGGATGCCGATGTTGGCCCGCATCCGCGGATCCTTGGCGTACTCCGCGTACATGTAGTCGCGCTCTTCGTCCGTGACCATCTCGAGCGTGAGCTCGTCGTGGTTGCGCAGGAAGATGCCCCACTGGCAACCGGAGGGAATCGCCGGGGTCTTCGCCAGGACTTCCGAGACCGGATAGCGGCTCTCGCGGCGCACGGCCATGAAGATGCGCGGCATCACCGGGAAGTGGAACGCCATATGGCACTCGTCGCCGCCGGCCGGGAAGTCACCGAAGTAGTCGACCACGTCTTCCGGCCACTGATTGGCCTCGGCGAGCAGCACGGTGTCCGGGTAGTGCGCGTCGATCTCCTTGCGCACCCGCTTGAGGAACTCGTGGGTCTCCGGCAGGTTCTCGCAGTTGGTGCCCTCCCGCTGGTACAGATACGGCACGGCGTCGACGCGGAAGCCGTCGATACCGAGATCCAGCCAGAACCGGAGGGCGGAGATGATCTCCTCCTGCACCGCCGGGTTCTCGTAGTTGAGATCCGGCTGGTGGGAGAAGAACCGATGCCAGTAGTACTGCTTGCGCACCGGGTCGAAGGTCCAGTTGGACGTCTCCGTGTCGACGAAGATGATCCGCGCGTCCGGGAACTGCTTGTCGTCGTCGGCCCAGACGTAGTAGTCGCCGTACGGCCCGTCGGGATCGCTGCGCGACTGCTGGAACCAGTCGTGCTGATCGCTCGTGTGGTTCATGACGAAGTCGATGATCACGCGCATCCCGCGATGGTGCGCGGCATCGACGAACTCCACGAAGTCGGCGAGATCACCGAACTCCGGGAGCACGGCGGTGTAGTCGGAGACGTCGTATCCGCCGTCGCGCAGGGGCGACTTGAAGAACGGCGGCAGCCAGAGGCAGTCCACGCCCAGCCACTGCAGATAGTCCAACTTGGCGGTGAGGCCTTTGAGATCGCCGATGCCGTCGCCGTTGGAGTCCTGGAAGGACCGGACGAGGACCTCGTAGAAGACGGCGCGTTTGAACCAGTCGGGATCGCGGTCCTTGGCCGGGGTGTCCTCGAACTTGTCGTGGACAGGCTCATTGACAATCATGGTGTGGGTGACCCTCCGGTCGGCGGGGACGGTCGCAGGACGACGATGTGCGCGGGCGTGACGCCCGGCTCCAGACGCACATAGAAGGTCCTGCCCCAGTGATAGGTGTGGCCGGTGAGCTCGTCGCGCACCGGCACGGTCTCGTGCCAGTCGAGGCCGAGTTGCGGCATGTCCAACGAGACCGTGGCCTCCTGGGTGTGGTGAGGGTCGAGGTTGACGACCACCAGAACGATGTTCGAACCCGAGCGCTTGCTGTAAACGATCAGCGCGTCGTTGTCGGCGGCGTGGAAGTGCACGTCGCGCAGCTGCTGCAGTGCGGGATGACGGCGCCTGATCCGGTTGAGCGAGGTGATGAGCGGAGCCAGGGAACGGCCCTCGCGTTCCGCCGACTCCCAGTCCCTGGGCCGGATTTCGTACTTCTCCGAGTTCAGGTACTCCTCGCTGCCCGCCCGCACCGGGGTGTTCTCGCACAGCTCGTACCCCGCGTACACACCCCAGGACGGCGAGAGTGTCGCGGCGAGCACGGCCCGCGCCTCGAAGGCCGGGCGTCCGCCGTCCTGGAGATGGCCCGGCAGGATGTCCGGGGTGTTCACGAAGAAGTTGGGCCGCATGGAGGAGGCTGCTTCACCGGCCAGCTCGGTGACGTACTCCGTGAGCTCCTGCCTGGTATTGCGCCAGGTGAAGTACGTGTACGACTGCTGGAAACCGACCGTGGCGAGCGCATGCATCATCGCGGGGCGGGTGAACGCCTCGGCCAGGAAGATCACATCGGGGTCGGTGCGGTTGATGTCGGCGATCACCTTCTCCCAGAAGATCACCGGCTTGGTGTGCGGATTGTCGACGCGGAAGATCCGTACGCCGTGGTCCATCCAGAACCGCAGGATGCGGACGGTCTCCGCGACCAGCCCCCGCAGATCCTTGTCGAAGGCGATCGGATAGATGTCCTGGTACTTCTTGGGCGGGTTCTCCGCGTACGCGATGGTGCCGTCCGGGCGGTGGCGGAACCACTCGGGATGTTTCTCCACCCACGGATGGTCGGGAGAGCACTGGAGCGCGAAGTCCAGCGCGATCTCCATGCGGAGGGTGCGGGCGGTTTCGACGAAGTGGTCGAAGTCGTCGAGCGTGCCGAGTTCGGGGTGGACGGCATCGTGACCGCCCTCGGCCGAACCGATCGCCCACGGCACCCCCACGTCGTGGGCGCCGGGGGACAACGAGTTGTTCGGGCCCTTGCGATGAGTGGTCCCGATGGGGTGGATGGGCGGCAGATAGACGACGTCGAACCCCATGGCGGCGACCGCGGGAAGCCGCTCGGCAGCAGTACGGAACGTGCCGCTGACAACCCTGCCCCGGTGCCCCTGCCCCTGCAGATGGTCCGCCGCCTTCCCCGTCCGGCCCTTTCGCGTGGCCTTGCTCGCCTTCGCCGGCTCGGCCGGCTCGAACCTGGCGCCCTCCGACCGCGGGAACAGTTCGTACCAGGAACCGAACAGGGCCCGTCGGCGCTCGACGACGAGGGGGAGCGGTCGGGCCGCGGTCACCAGTTCGCGCAGAGGATGGCGGGCGAGCGCGGCGGTGGCCTCGGGGGCGAGCGCGGCGGCGAGCCGCGCGGCGGCCGGCCGTGACTCGTCGCGCAACGCATCGGCCGCGGCCAGCACCGCCTCACGCCCGTCCTGTTTCGGTACGCCCCCGGCGGCCCGCTCGTACAGCTCGGCGCCCTCCGCCAGGACGAGCCCGGTGTCGATCCCCGCAGGGATCTTGATCTGTGCATGCTGGCGCCAGGTGGTCACCGGATCGCTCCAGGCCTCGACGGTGTACGTCCAGTGCCCCTCGGAGTCCGGCGTGACATCGGCGCCCCAGCGGTCGGTGCCGGGAGCGAGCTCACGCATCGGCGTCCACGGACCCGGGCGGCCGCTCGGATCCCGCAGCACGGCATTGGCGGCAACCGCCTCATGCCCCTCACCGAAGACGGTGGCCGTGACCTGGAAGGTCTCACCGGCAACGGCCTTGGCGGGCCTTCTGCCGCAATCGACGAGAGGACGGACGTCGAGGACGGGAATGCGACCGATCATGGAATCACCTGGGGACTGGAGCTCGGGCTGCACGGGGCGCGGTGCGGGCGTGGAGAGATGAGTGCGTACGCCGCGACTGTGGGGGTCCGTCCTTTCTAGCTGCTCCGTTGACGGCTGATGGGGTGTGAGCATGGCCGCTCCTGTCCGCATTCACTCGAATGGCACTCGAATGGCTGGGGCGCGGGTGTGGTGCGCGGGTGAGTACCGGACGCGCACCGGACGCGTACGGACTGCATACGAACCGCTGCCGGATCGCAGATGAACTGCATTCGGGCTGTGTACCGCAGAAGTCTTCCCACGGTTGTCGGGGGGCCAATCCGGTGGTTTGTTAACTACTCGGCCGTAGCGGTGAAGGTCTGAATGCGCCGGGCTCCGCCCTGTGTGCGGAGGCTCGCGGAGACCGCCCTCAGAGCCTGTCGGGTGACCTCTGATCGGGCGGCCACGCCCTGGCACGCACGCTTCCCGCGTTGCCGAAATGCCCTAGTACTACAGGGATAGATCTTGGTGTGCGATTGAGGCAGAATGGTCTGTCGTGAGTGCACGAGGTCGGGATAAGGACGAGCTGGCGGCGGAGG